>JACOZS010000080.1 GCA_016181215.1 Candidatus Woesearchaeota archaeon | reverse complement strand
TAAAAGACTAAATACTGCAGGGCGCTTTGACGAGCAAGATGAACTAGGATTGCCCATATTTAACCAAGATGGAAAACGAGGATTTTACGTAAGAGAAGACGGCCTTTCCAGGTTGAGCCTGGACAGTGGCTTGTACTTGTACGCGCCTTGGGACAGCTTGGCTGGCTCGAGTGCGGCTGGCAGGGTGGTCGTTTGCGGCGAAGCCGCGCAAAATTTGGGCGGTTTAGATTCAAAAGTTTTAGATGAATTGGGATTAAAAAATTTAGACGAATTAAGAAAGGCCGTTAGGTTATATCATGAAGCCAAAGTAATATAATACTAAAATAATAAAATATTTTCAATCAAAGTATTATAGTTTTAGGCGGGTTTGAAAGCAATTTTTCAATTAATTTTACTGCATTATCTATATCGTCCATATGTGCTATCCCGAAGGTTGTGTGCAGATTTCTTACTGGTATTGAAACGACTGCTGAAGGGTTTTTATGGGCTATATCCTTTAACCATTCACGAATGCACTTATTTGAGATCATCTCGGCATCTTTTATTGTAATACATGGTCCTTTTCCTATTTCTTTAGTTGGAAGTTCAAGAGCATCATTCGCGTTTGTGGCATCAACGTTAATTGCCCAATCAGGACTTATGTTATATATAGAGGTTGCTGCTCCGTATAATCCTATTTCTTCCTGGACTGTAAATATGTAGTATATCTCGCAAGGAGCTTTTTGCAATAGTTTAGCAAGTTCTAGCAAGACATAGCATCCTACTCTGTCATCTAGTGCCTTGCCTGAAATTATTTTTTCTGATCCAAAATAATGGGTTGTGATTATTCCGTAGACAATGCCTTTTTTTGTCGGTACTATGACTCTTTGGCCTGCTAAAGGAAGAGGTTCCATACCGCCTATGTCTGACATATAGATACGGCCATCATTGTCTATCTTTTTAATCATAAGGCCAATTTCATCCATATGTGCTGTTAAGAGAATTGTTGGTTTTGAACCGCGTTTATGGCATATAAGATTGCCAAACTTATCAACTTTGCATGAAGGCACGTATTTTTTTATTTCTTTTAATATTATAGAACGAACTTCCTGTTCATTACCTGAAATACCTGAAGCGTCCATTAATTTTCTTAGTAATTCGGCCATATCATATCTCTTTTTATAGGATAATAATAGAGGAGACTTATAAAGTTTATGGATTAATTACTGACAATGTAGTTAGAATAAATTAATCAGGTAATGTTTGCGGGTTTAATTATCAGGGTAGTTCTGGTATGGCAGTAACTTTAGTTCCGAGTTTACAATCATCAGCTACTTTTACGACAAATCCTTTCCATAACAATTCATTATCGAACTTTTTGTTGTTATTAATGCCCTTCCAGTTTTGGGTTTTAGAATCCCAGTAAGTTGCCTTTTTAACATCACAGTTTCCGGATATCTCATCTAGAGATTTACCTACGATATCTGAGGTTACTGTTAAAAAATTCCATTTATTTTGTAGGTTGATCATCTCTATAGGGAGAGGACCGTCAAGTGTGGTGAATGAAAAATCCCGTTCTTTGTTTGAATGGACCCACAAGGCGGAGTTTGTAAAACTTCCATACTCCCCAAGGTCTCCTCCGTTTTCAGGATCTCCCATTCTATCAAAAAATTTCTCTAATTTGCCAAGCTCGCAGTTTGGATAAAGTCTTATGTATTCTTTCTCGTATTTATCATAGAAGAATACTGCGTTTATGCCAACATCTCTAAGTGGCGGGGATGATCCGCAAGTTTCGAAGATAGCATCATCATCAAATACATAAATAGTTACAAGGTTCCACCCTTTTGATAATTTAGTAGAACCTGGAATGTTTTCTCCAACTGCTAAAGTTAGATTGGAGAATAATAGTAATGCGGTTAGTAGGCATACTATTGTTGTTTTTGTTTTCATGATATTTTTACTATACTTTCGTATTTATAAACTTTTTGGTTAGTTACTACTTTAAAGGCATTATAACAAAGCACTAAAAACAGAGCCTTAAAGTTTTAATGCTTTTCTTAAAGTATATTCATCAAAACCAACAATCAATGATTCTTTCTTACCGTCGTTTACAGAGATTACTGGAACGCCCATTTGACCCGATTTCTTAACCATTTCTTTTGCTGCTTTTTCATCCACACTTACATCAATCTCAGTATAAGTTAACTTGTTTGCTTTAAAGAATTCTTTGGCTTTTTTACAGAATATGCATGCCGGAGTTGTATAAATTTTTATTTTGGGCTGGACCATGTTATTTTTTTAAGCTTGTTTATATATAAATCTTTCCTTGAAATTAAAATTATGAGCAATGATATGAAGGATCTAAGGTGGGTTTAAACCTGTTGAAATTTTCAGCATCAAAAAAAGCGAAAGCTTTAAATATGTGTATACCCATGAATACACTTGTAACTCAAAATGACCAATATGACTATAACCTTACCTGAAGATTTAAAGGAAGAACTGCAAAAGCATAAGGAAGTTAACTGGAGTGCTGTTGCAAGGAGAGCAATGCAGGAGCATTTGAAGAAGGTCCATATAGCTGAAAGAATAGCAGGAAAAAGCAAACTTACAAAAAAAGATGTGGAAGAGCTTGATAAGCTAATTAAGAAAGGCATTGCTAAAAACCATGGATTATGATGATTTTCATAGTGGATACAAACATAGTTTTTTCAGGGCTGCTAAAGGAGGGGG
Organism: Candidatus Woesearchaeota archaeon; assembly: GCA_016181215.1. Taxonomy (GTDB): domain Archaea; phylum Nanobdellota; class Nanobdellia; order SCGC-AAA011-G17; family JACOZS01; genus JACOZS01. The sequence continues at coordinate 331 of JACOZS010000080.1, read as the reverse complement.
ATACTAGAGATCTTTTGATAGACTCTCCTTTTACATTGTATGCTCCTGAAACCATGATTAAGGAGATAAGAAAGCATGAAGAATTAATTCTTGAAAAATCTGGATTGACAAAAGATGAGTTTGAAATTTTATTTGATCTGCTGGTTGAAAACATCGTCATTGTTGAAAAAGAGCAATACAATAAGCACATAACAGAAGCGGATAGGATTATTGGCAATATTGACAAAGGAGATGTTCCTTTTATTGCTCTGGCGCTTTCAATCCAAAATAAGGGTATTTGGTCAGATGACAGAGACTTTGAAAAACAAGATAAAGTTAAAGTGTGGAAAAC
>JACOZS010000079.1 GCA_016181215.1 Candidatus Woesearchaeota archaeon | reverse complement strand
AAAGTTATCAAATGGTTTAAAGGTTATTCTTGACAAAAGAAAATCAGAATCAGTTACAGTTACCCTGCAGGTTAATTCAGGTTCTCTTAATGAAAAGCCATCTGAGCTAGGAATATCCCACTTTCTTGAGCACTTGGTATTTGAAGGCACAAAAACAAGAACCGCAAGGGAAATAGCCAATTCAATCGAATCTCTTGGTGGAGAATTTAATGCCGCTACATCGCAAGAGAGAACATACTATTACACAGCTCTTCCGAAAAAATACATCAGCATATCTTTGGAAATACTTTCAGACATGATAAAAAATTCTTTGTTTAAACCAGAGCACATAGAGAAAGAACGCAGAGTAGTACTAGATGAAATTTCTTTGATAAATGACGACCCTAAATCATATCAATGGATCCTTCTGTTAAAAACCCTGTTCAAGAAACATCCATGTAGAAATCCAGTTTACGGTACTAGGGAAACAATGTCTAAAATAAACAGAAAACAAGTTCTTGATTACTTTAACACGTATTACGTGCCTAATAATATGGTTCTGTCAATTTCCGGAGATTTCTCCAATACGGTTCCAATAATAAAGAAACACTTTTCAGATATGAAACCAAAGGTTCTGCCTAAAAAAATTAAGGTCACAGAACCACCAATAAAAAAAGAGACAGTACGCGAGAAGAAACAAATCGAGCATTCCTATTTGACCCTAGGTTACAAGGCACCTGCAAGAACGCATAAAGATTCATATTCCTTAGATGTAATCCAGGCTATCTTAGGGCGGGGTCAGTCCTCCAAGCTGTTCGAAGAAATCAGAATTAAACGTGGCTTGGCTTATGCATTAGGTGCAATAAATGAATCAAGTCTGGATTTTGGGTTTTTCGCAACATACGTGAGCACAGATCAAGGAAAACTTGAAGAATGCAAGCGCATTCTACTGAAAGAAATAAAACTTAATAATCTGACTAATAAAGACGTTGACGAAGCTAAAGCCTACATAGAAGGCAATTTTATAATAAAATACGAAGATAATAAGGAACGTTCAAACCAGAACGCTTTTTGGAACATGTTAAATAAGGATACTAAAACTTATTTAACCCAGATCAAAACAGTAACAAAGCAGGACGTATTGAGGGCAGCTAAAAAATATCTTACTGATAATTACGTAGCTTGTTACATAGATCAAAAATAACAAAGCTTAAATAATCTCTAGTATCCATCTAAAATATGAAAAACATCATCATCCTTATATTACTTCTAATAATCTTAGGTTTGTATTTTTACACTTCAGAAACTAAAGCTGTTCTAAAGACAACAGGAAACTCAGTCATTGAAAAAACAAAAGAAGTAACAAATGAAATCAGGCAAGAAAGACAACAGGAACAATCAAAATCATCTATTTTTATTCACCCTCTAACGTGAAAGAAAACTTGGCTTTATTGGTTTCTTCTTTTAGTCTTCCTTCAAATCTGCAGCTGAATATCCACTCTACCTCTATGTCTCCAACACCGGAAATTGAATTAGGCAGCTCTTCTTTCTCAAAAGGATCAAGCTTTAATTTGGAGTAGTAAGTATCGTCCTCATCCTTGCCTTTATTTATCGTAGTTATCCTGTCTCCATCGCACCTTACATAATCTTTTTCTTTGTTTCTTAAAACAATATTATAGTATATTGTGTCGGTTCCATTAATTGCTATGTCTCCTTGAGGAAGAGGATCTGATTTCACAGCAGAAGGATTAGCAGGATCTGCTTCACTGTACAGCAAGAATAGTTCAAAATCAGGAATAGGTTCTGCATCAATCGTATTTTGTGTTTGGGTCGCAGTTGTATTGACTGTAGCTGGTTTGACAGTTGTAGCGGCAGTTGTATTTTGGCCTGCTGTTACTGCTCCAGTAGTAGAAGTTAACGAACTGGGATTATTTGTTCCGGTTGTAGATTCAGTATGTTCATGAAGCAAAGCAACGCTTAAACTGATTACAAAAGTAAGGCCAATCAAACCATTTGGCTTCTTCCAGCTCTCTCTTGGTTTCTGATGCGCGTTTTTCAGATATATAATCATCAATATCCATTAGGTTTAACCCCTTTTTAATTATGACAATACACTTTCTATTTAAAAACTTTATTATAATCTCTTATATATTTCGCACCTATTTCAATAACCCAAATAAACATGTTTTAACTGCATCAGGATTGGCCTTTTTATTGCTTATGCGCATGACATGGCCTAATAAAGCATCTAAAGCCTTTTCCTGCCCTGCCTTGTAATCAGCAACTGCCTTTGGATTCTTTTCTATAGCATCCAGGCACCACTTTTTAATATCTTGTCCATGGCTTATCTTGCCAAGACCCTTAGATTTTACATATTCCCTCGCCCTTTTAACCTTGTTCTCTATCAATCCCCTTAACAAGTCTTTTGCCACTAAGTTGGTTATCTCCTCTTTCTCAAACATATCAAGAACATCTATGACTTCTTTTTCATCTATTTCAACAGATTCCATGTCAGATTCATTGATCAGCTTCATCATGTCTCTCATAAGCCAGTTTGCAGCAAGTTTTGCATCTATTTCCTTAGCTACCTGCTCAAAAAGTTCAGCCAGCATTAGTTCTTGCGTTAA
>JACOZS010000038.1 GCA_016181215.1 Candidatus Woesearchaeota archaeon | reverse complement strand
ATCTATTGATCCGAATTGGTCTTTTAATAATCTGGCGAATTCTGAGGCGGGGTTTAAAATCTGGTTAGTTTTTGACATGTTTGCAAAATAATATTCGTGCAGTCTCATGCCATTGAATTCCCAGCCTAACCTTCTTTTTAGTTCTGCGAATTCTGGAGTATTCATCTTACTTTCTTTGGTTAAATTCATCAAAGAATCAATCAATTTATTAGTATTAGTTACATAGCCTTGGTATAAAGTAAAATGATTTTTTAATAAGATATCTGAAAATCCCGTGGTTCCGAGCAAATGATCGAAATTTTTTGGTTCGTAGGCCATACTTGGTTTTTGTTTGGATGGTTTATATGCTTTGTTGTGATAAAAGAGCTAATTTTATTGAATATTTTACTACAATGTAAGTATTTATAATTAATAAATTGGTTATATTTTATTTTTGTTCTATAAAAAGGTTTAAATATCAGAAGATTTATATTACACTGTAGGTTAAAATGTATAAAATACACGAAAATGAAACGGTAAATATCCCAAGTTCGATTTTTAAAGACAGGAGACTAAAGGTGCTTGAGGTACTTGTGGAATACATGAAAGAGAATCTTAATTTGAGTTACAAGGAAATTGCTGTTTTATTGAATAGAAATGAAAGGACAATATGGACTGTTTATAACAGGGCAAAAAAGAAGTTGAAGAAGGATGATTAAAATCCAGAGGTTTTTGACAGAACAGGGAGTAACAAAAGAATTATAAAACCTAAATTTTTAAAAATAGTATGGTACTTGATTTATATACAAACTTAAAACGAATTGAAGCGGCTTCAGTCTCCCCTGACCAAAGAAGAGGTAACTTACGTTCATAGAAGAACTCTTGGATGGTATAGAGAGCATCCAATAATGCAACCAGTGCTCTCAAAAAGGGTAACGTTAGAAGACACAACTAAAGAACTCATGAAAGTTAATAGTGGACTGAGGTTCATACTTCCGCATAAAAGAGACGTAAAACACAACCAAAAAGTATCGCAACTTGGAGAGTTACTCCCCTCTACTGTTCATCTAAAAACTATGGGTAGATTCGCACCAGATAATTTAATAACAGGAGGATTGGTTGGATTCTTGTTAGTATATGGTATTTCAAAACTTATTTATGGTGATGCTCAACCTGGACCTGCAATAGCCCCAGAAGATTTTGAAGTCATGAAAGATTTCTTACAAGTAAAAATTCCTTATACCCTTGGAGCTTTTTCAGGATTAGTTGCAGGAACCATGGCGAATGTGTTACTGAGGGGAACTCCAGGTGTGGACCGTAGTCCAGAGTTTAATTTAATTTATCAAGCCAGATATATTGATCAAAAAGTACAAGAATTAATGTGAACTTGGATTTCAAGACGAATTAAAGAAATTCTCTAGCTAATAATAATTTCTAAGATTTAGGACTGGGTTTTGAACAGAAATCTTTATATACTAGTAAGACATTCTTACAGTTATGAAAAATAAACTAATAGAACAGGTTCCAGAACTTACAAAAGTGAGCTCTAAAGGACAATTAGTAATACCCAAGGATATAAGGAAACATCTTAAGATTAAAGAGGGGGATGTTTTTGCAACAACTAGCGCAGACTATAATTTAATTATACTTAAAAAAATCAAAAATCCTATACTAAAAAAGGATCTTATTCTTTTAAAGGATATCGAAGAAGCATGGAAAGAGATAGAACAGGGCAGATGTAAAACCCATGAAAAAGAAGAATTTCTAAAAGAACTTAAGAAATGGTAAAAGTTACTCTTACAGAAAGTTTTGAGAGGCAATTTAAGAAAATTAAAGATGGCTCAACAAAAGAAAAGATAAAGAAACAGATTGAAAAAATAATAGAAGATCATCTTGTTGGAAAACCTTTAAGATATGATCTAAAAGGAGAAAGAACCCTTTATATAAAGCCGTATAGATTAATTTATGCTGTTAAACAGGATGAGATTATATTATTAAGATTTAGCCATAGAGATAATGTTTATTAATAAGGTGATGGCGCGATTGTACATAATCGCGGTTAAACTCCTAAAACGGAGTGAGAGTGCAACGTGCCCGAAGGTAAAAATCCAGAATTTTTTTGACAGAAATCTTTATAAATGGCTTATAAAGCAAGAGATTACCCTACCGTTACTGGGGAAGTAATTGGATAAAGGATGTTCTAAAGGGCGAGGCATCTGAAGTCCGGTATAAGATGCAAATATGGCAGGTTCGAATAGATTAAATAGGCCGAGAAGGGGTAGTTTGCAGTTTTGGCCAAGAAAAAGAGCCAAGCGCGAGTTGCCTAGAATAAGAAATTGGGGTTCTAACATAGATAGTGCTAAGGTTCTCGGTTTTTTAGGATACAAAGTCGGAATGACACATACCATACTAAAAGATAATAGAAAGGATTCTATAACTAAAGGTCAAGAGGTAAGCTTGCCCACAACAATTATTGAGTGCCCACCATTAAAAACCATTTCTTTAAGATTTTACAAAAAAACTGATTCCGGATTTGTTGTTTCGAATGAACAAGATTATGATGATGTTCGTTTAATATTACAGAGCCAACCGAAGCTGACTGGAATAGGCAAGAAGAAGAATGATATGTTTGAAGTTGGCTTAAGTGGCAAGAAAGAAGATAAATTAAATTTTGCTAAATCATTGATAGGAAAAGACATCAGGATATCTGAAGTTTTTAAAGAAGGGCAAATAATAGACATTCATGGAGTTACAAAAGGAAAAGGATTCCAGGGAACTGTAAAGAGATTTGGAGTTCCAATCAGAAGCCATAAGTCAGAAAAGACCAAAAGGGGAATTGGAACACTTGGACCCTGGAGGCCAAGACACGTTTTATGGACAGTAGCGCAGTCAGGCAAGATGGGATATCATTTGAGGACAGAATATAACAAAATTATTTTAAAAATAAGCAATGATGCTGGGGCTGTAAATCCTAAGTCAGGGTTTATGCACTATGGGAATGTTAAAAATGATTATGTTTTGCTGCATGGAAGTATTCCCGGATCAACCAGAAGAGCAGTAATACTAACTGAGGGCAAGAGGAACTATTCAAACTATAAATTAACTCCTGAAATAACCTACATCAGCAAGGAACGCAAATGAAAGCCGACGTATTTGATATTAACGGAAACAAAACGAAAACAGTAAACTTACCAGAACAGTTTAATGAAGAAGTTAGAGACGATTTAATTAGAAAAGCAGTTTACATTTTGCAATCAAATAGAAGACAAAAATACGGAGCGTATGGAGAAGCTGGACAAAGATATTCTGCGAAATTGTCCAGGAGAAGAAGGGATTTCAAAACAAGTTATGGTTATGGTATCTCGAGAGTTCCAAGGAAGGTTTTATGGAGAAGAGGCACAAGATTCGGATGGGTTGCGGCTGTAGCTCCTGGAACTGTTGGCGGAAGAAAAGCACATCCTCCCAAAGCAATAAAGAATTGGGAACTGAAGATAAATACAAATGAGAACAGAAAAGCGATCAGAAGCGCATTAGCAGCAACAGTGATTAAAGATATTGTACTGGGAAGGGGGCATAAAGCAAACAATATTCCTTTGATTTTAGATAATAAATTCGAAACTTTGAATAAAACAAAAGAAGTAGAAACTGTTTTGATTAAGATAGGATTGGAGAAAGAACTGGAAAGAACTTCTGAAACCAAGATAAGGGCAGGCAGAGGAAAAGCAAGAGGCAGAAGATACAGAATTAAAAAAGGTCCGTTAATTGTAGTGGGCAATGATTGCGAATTGTTAAAATCAGCAAGAAACCTTTTGGGTGTAGAGATCGCTAGAGTGGATATGCTTAATGCTGAATTGCTTGCACCAGGAGCGAGTGTTGGCCGTCTGACCATATTTACTGAAGGAGCGATAGACAGATTGACTAAAGAAAGATTATTTGCTAATGATTACAAACCTATTAAAAAAGAACAGAAGAAGGTAAAGCAAAATGCTTGAATCATACAAAATAATAAAATATCCACTGACCACAGAAAAATCAGTCAGACTTATGGAGAGTGAGAACAAACTAACGTTCATTGTTGACAAGAAATCGGATAAGCCGCAGATAAAGAGAGCAGTTGAGGACCTATTTAAAGTTAAGGTATCTGGGGTTAATACTATGATTCAGAAAGGAAGAAAAAAAGCATACGTGCAGTTAAGCAAAGATTCAAAGGCGCTGGATGTTGCGACTCAATTGGGATTGATGTAACATGGGTAAAAGACCAATTATTCAAGCTAGGGGAAAAGGAAGCATGACTTACAGGGCGCATTCTCATAGATGGTATGGTGAGGTGAAGCATCTGGCTTATACTGATGAGATTAGGAACGGGGTAATTAAAGGTAAGATAATTAATTTAGTAAAATGTCCAGGACATTCAGCCCCCTTGGCAGTAATAGAGTATGAAACCAATGAGTTTGGATTCATGTTTGCTCCTGAAATGGTGAAAGAAGGAGATGAAGTTTTTGTTGGAAGCAAAGCACCGGTTCAGATTGGGGCCACACTTCCGTTGAGAAATATTCCCGAAGGAACAAATATTTACAACATAGAAAGCTATCCCGGTGATGGCGGCTGTTTTGTAAGAGCATCTGGAACTACAGCCAAAGTGGTTATGGTCAGCAATGACAAGATATTGATTGAATTGCCATCAGGAAAACAAAGGGAGTTTCATCCTGAATGCAGAGCGACTGTCGGGATAATTGCAGGAGCAGGAAGAAAGGACAAACCATTTTTGAAAGCAGGTAAAAAACATTGGCTGATGAGAGCTAGAGGAAAATTATATCCAAAAACCTCTGGTGTTGCCATGAATGCTGTAGATCATCCTTTTGGGTCTGGTAGAGGAAGGCATGTAGGTAAACCAAAGAATGCCCCTAGGTATGCGCCTCCAGGAAGAAATGTTGGATTAATAAGAGCTAAAAAAACAGGAAGAGGAAAGAAAGGATAATGGCACTAAAAGAATTTACTTACAGAGGGAAAACACTGCAGGAACTTGAGAAGATGGATATGAAAGAGTTTGCAAATCTTTTGACCAGCAGGTGCAAGAGAACGTTGTTAAGGTGGTTAAGCAGAGGATTTGATCCGCAATACAAAGCGTTACTTGAGAAGGTTAAGAAAGCCAAGGAAGGGAAGTACAGCAAGCCGATAAAAACTCACTGCAGGGATATGATTGTTGTACCGGCAATGCTCGGAACTACGATTCATATTTATTCCGGTAAAATTTTCAATGCGGTTGCGATAATGCCTGAAATGCTTGGTCATTACTTAGGTGAATTTTCAATGACAAGACAGAAAGTAGAACACAGTGCTCCTGGTGTCGGAGCAACAAAATCCAGCGCAGGAGTAGCTAAAGCTAAGAAATAAAATGGCAAATGAACATATTGCAAAAGTCATTGGAAGGAATTTACCTATTTCAAAGAAGCATAGCGTTGAGATATGCAAGTTCATAAGAGGAAAATCTGTGGAGAGGAGCAGAGATATGCTGGCTAAAGTCATGCAGCAAGAAATGGCTGTTCCATTTGGGACTTTTAACAGAGATACTGGTCATAGAAAGGGAGGGGTTGGACCCGGCAGGTATCCAAATAAGGCCTCAAAATTCTTCATAGAATTGCTAAACTCTTTGGAAGCCAATGCAACACATAAAGGACTTGACAGCAATTCCTTATTCATTAAGAGCATAATGGCTAATAAAGGAAGCACTATTTGGCACCCAGGAAGACTTGGAAGGAGAAGGATGAGAACAACAAATGTTGAGATAATTGCTGCTGAAAGAGAAATCAAAGAAAAGAAAGAAGGAAGAAAATGATAGAAAGACAATTCGTTAGTCAGAAAATAAAGGAACAGCAAGTTAAAGAATATCTGGCTTTAAACCTAGCTGGTGCAGGATACTCACATACTGAAATTAAAAGAACGCCTCTTGGGGAGAAGATTATAGTTTACACTACAAGACCAGGATTGGTTGTGGGAAGCAAAGGCGGGAATATTAAGGAGCTTACAGAGACTTTGAAAAAGAAGTTTGGGATGGAAAACCCACAAATTGAAATAGGCGACGTTGAGAATCCAATGCTTGATGCGCATTATGTTGCTCAGAGAATAGCTTCTACTTTTGAAAGATTTGGCGGGAAGAGATTCAAGAGCGTTGGTTATAAAATGCTGCAGGAGATAATGGGTGCAGGGGCTATTGGCGGAGAAATATTAATATCTGGAAAAGTTCCAAGTGCGAGAGCCAAATCCTGGAGATTTTCTGCAGGTTACTTGAAAAAGTCCGGGGATATTGCTGTAAGCAAAGTTGACAAAGCATACGTTATGTCCAACTTAAGATCAGGATCTGTCGGAATTCAAGTTAGAATAATGGGGCCTGATGTGTTTTTACCAGATAAGATTATGCTTTTACAAGAAGTTAAAACTGAAGAGATTAAAGAAGAAAAATCTGAAGCAAAACAGGAAAAACCGAAAAGGAAACAAAGAAAGAAAAAAGAACCCAAGAAAGAAGAAAAAATAGAGGTTACTGAAACTACTGAAACTGTAGAAAAACAAGATGGCAATAATAAAGAAGAATGAGTTTAAACAAATGGATGAGCAGACAGCTATAAGCAAGCTAGAGGAATTGCATAAAGAACTCTTGAAAATAAATGCCCAGAGAGCAACGCATACTCCTCCTGAGAATCCTGGAAGAGCAAAAGCGATTAGAAGGGTTGTTGCCAGACTTTATACTATGTTAACCCAAAAATCAAAGCAGGCAAAAACAGAAGTTAAAGAAATTAAACGAGAAAAAACTAAGGAGGTAAAGAAAACAAAACATGAATGAAGTTTGTCCCAAATGCGGGTTAAACTCACAACTTTGTGTATGTGAAGCCATAGCAAAAGAATCGCAACGAGTGAAAGTCAGACTTGAGAAGCGAAGATTCGGAAAGATGATAACTGTTGTCGAAGGGATTGACACGAAGAGCGTCAACATTAAAGAGGTTGCAAAAGAACTCAAGTCAAAGTTTGCGTGCGGAGGCACGATCAAACATCAGATGATAGAACTGCAGGGCGATCACAGAAATAAAGTCAAAGATGTGCTTGTGAACCTTGGTTTTTCACAAGACTCCATAGATGTGATATAGAAAATGAAATTTAAAAATATTGTCAACGGGATGTTGATAGGAAAAACTATCAGCATCATTAATGCAAAAAACAAAAAACAAATCGGTCTTAGTGGTAAAATAGTTGATGAGACAAGAAATATGATTAAAATTGAAACAAAAACAGGGGAAAAATCCTTCGTGAAGAAAAACATAGTAATACACATTAACCAAGATAACAAGGTGTACGAAGTGCCTGGGATTGAACTGTTTGGCAGAATAGAGGAAAGAATCAAAAAATGAAAGCAAGAAATATCGGGGTAGAAGTAGCGTCTCCAGAAAAAGAATGTAATGATGCACATTGTCCTTTTCATTCGAATTTTGGCGTGAGAGGAAGAACCTTTGAAGGCATAGTAATTAGGAATCCGTTTCATAGGACTGCTGTTATTGAATTTCAAAGATTGTTTTACCTTCACAAATATGAAAGATATGAAAAAAGGAGAACAAGGATTAAAGCACATGTACCTGGATGTTTTGATGTAACCACTGGAAACAAAGTTGTAATAATGGAAAGCAGGCCCATATCCAAAACAAAGAATTTTGTAGTTCTGGAGGTTAAAAAATGAAAGCACTCAAAGCAAGAATACCAAAATCATTGAATCATGGAAGCTATATTGAAACTTGTGATAATTCAGGGGCAAGGATGGTTAGGTTGATTTCAGTCAGAGGAGCAAAGACAGTAAAAGGAAGAAAACCCGCCGGCGGCGTTGGGGATTTAATCAAGTGTTCGGTTTATGATGGAGAACAGACTATGAGGAAGACAGTAGTTACAGCGATTATAGTTAGACAGAAAAAGGCATATAGGAGACCAGACGGGTTAAGGGTTATGTTTGAAGATAATGCCGTTGTTGTACTTAAGGACGATAAACTTGGAACACCTAAAGGGACAATTTTCAAGGGACCAATAGCTAAGGAGGCAGCTGATAGATGGCCTGGCATAGCAAAAGTAGCCAGTATAATTGTGTAACATGAAAGAATTTTCAATACAGTGGAGAAAAAGCATAAAGGCAAGGAAGAAAACAAAATATGCAGCTAATGCACCATTGCATATCAGAAGAAAGATGATGGCTGCGCACTTGTCAAAAGAATTGAGGACAAAATACAAGAGAAGAAGTTTTCCAGTCAGGAAAGGAGATACAGTAAAAGTAATGGCTGGACAATTCAGAAACAAGACAGGAAAAATTACACAGATCGACATTAAACATTACAGGGTTTTTGTTGAAAATGCCCAGTACTCAAAAAGAGACGGCACAAAAGTGTATTACCCAATGCATCCATCAAAACTGATGCTTCAGGATTTGAATTTAGAGGATAAGATGAGGATCAAGGCATTAGAGAGGAATAAAAAATGACCAGACATATGAAGAGAGTAGCGGCTCCAAAGAGCTGGCCAATTTCCAGGAAAGGAAGTAAGTTTGTGACAAGACCTCTGCCTGGTCCACACAGCTTGGAGACTGGAATTCCTATAAATATAATATTAAAAGATATTTTAAAGTTGGCTAAGACCAGCAGAGAAGTAAAGACAATATTAAATGATGGAAAGGTTTCTATTAACGGGATAACTAGAAAAGAACCAAAGTTCAATGCTGGAATCCTGGATATTGTTAATCTTAAAGGTGTTGGAAACTACATTATTCTTTTTGATTCTAATGGAAAACTAAGGCTTAAAGAGACCAAGAATGATGAGAAAACTAAATTTGTTAAAATAATGAATAAAACCGTTTTGAGGGGCAAAGTAACACAACTTAATTTTATAGATGGTACTAATTTATTGATAGATAAAGATGCTTACAAGGTTGGAGACAGCTTAATTTTGGATGGAAAAAGCGTAGTGAAGCACCTTAAATTTGAGAAGGGAGCTACAGTTTATCTTACTGGAGGAAAACACGTTGGTAAACTTGGCATACTTGATGAGATTAAGAGTTTTAAGGGGATGCAGCAGGATAAGGTTGTTTTAAATTTGGGCAAAGAAAAAGCTGAAACCTTAAAGAAGTATGCCGTTGTTGTTGACAAAGGATTTGAAAATGAATAAAATGAAAGATATTTCGATTGAGAAGGTGAACCTGAATATTGGAGCAGGCGGACCTGGTGACAAATTGGATAAGGCGATGAAGCTACTTGCAAATTTATCTGGGGCAAAACCAATACAAACAATTACTCAAAAAAGAATTCCCACCTGGGGAGTAAGGCCAGGATTACCTCTTGCTACTAAGGTTACCATAAGGAAGAAAAAAGCAATTGTTTTACTAAGCAGATTGCTAACTGCGGTTAATAAAACTCTGAAGGCCTCAAGTTTTGATAATGAAGGTAATTTTTCCTTTGGAATAAATGAATATCTGGATATTCCAGGTGCGGAATACGATGCGGAGATAGGAATTATTGGTTTGGAAGTTGCAGTTACGCTGCAAAGAGCAGGGTTTAGGGTTAAAAAAAGAATTTTGAAGCCAAGAAGACTTCCAAGAAGACATAGGATTAACAGGGATGAAGCTATAGCTTACATAATAAAAGAATTTGGAGTGAATGTGGAATGACAACAAGCGATTGGAAAAAAATGCTCAAGCAACTTGAAGTGAAACCTGAGAAACTGAACAAGTTTTTGAAACATAATAAACCAAAGGACAGAAAATTTGGAAAAATCACAAAGAAATGCAGAAGATGCGGAACCATGAAAGGGAACATAGCCAGATTCGGGCTTAATTTATGCAGAAGATGCTTTAGAGAGGTTGCTACAGATATAGGATTTAAAAAATATTCGTGAGGAAACAGAATGGCAAAAGACACTTTGGCTAGCGCATTATCGAACATAAGGAACGCAGAACGAGTTGGAAAAAAAGAATGCATAGTTAGACCTAATTCCAAGCTTATTAGACAGGTGCTGACAATTATGAAGGATAATAAGTACATAGACGGATTTGATGTTACTGAGGACGGCAAGGGAGGGTATTTTACTATAAAATTAGCTGGTTCAATAAACAGATGCGGAGCGATAAAACCCAGATTTTCAATCAGCAAAAGAAATTATGAAAAGTTTGAGAAAAGATATTTGCCTGCAGCCGGTATAGGACTGATTGTGGTAAGCACACCAACAGGATTAATGACACATCAAGAAGCTAAATCCAAAGGTATGGGGGGAAAATTAATTGCATATGTCTACTAAACTAAAATCCAAATTGGAAGAAAGAATAGATATTCCTAATGAGATTGAGGTTTCAATAGAAGGAACATTACTTAGAGTAAAGGGAAGCAAGGGAATCCAGGAAAGAAGATTCGTCGACCCGAATGTTAAAATGACAAAGCAGGATAATCTCATAGTATTGGAGACTAAGGGGGACAGTAGAAAAGACAAAAGAATCCTCAATACTTTTAGAGCACATGTGACGAATATGATTACTGGAGTTAAGGATGGATTCAAATACAAATTAAAAATATGTTCTGGTCACTTTCCCATAAGTGCTGTTGTAAAAGGCAAGGTTGTGGAAATCTCAAATTTCCTTGGTGAAAAAATTCCAAGAAAAGCCAGAATAATGGAAGGGGTTTCGGTTAAGGTGGATGGAGAATTCGTAATCGTTGAAGGAGCTGATATTGAGAGAGCAGGAAATACGGCTTCAAGAATTGAGCAAGCGACCAGGATAACAGATAGAGATAGAAGAGTATTCCAAGACGGGGTTTTTATTATTGAAAAACCAGGAGTAAGACATGAGTAATCTGCTTCAGGTCAGGAATGAATTGAAGGCCAAGAAACCGGAATTTCTTAAACAGGATGCGAAGGGGCCATAGAAGAAAACCAAACATAGGCTTTTCTAGTCCAAGAGAGGCCAGAGGACTGACTAGAGATGGATTTTCTCAAAATATAGTTCATAATGCTTTTGAGGTTGAAGGAAAAAAAGTAATTATAATAGGGAGTACGGTTGGACTGAAGAAAAAGATGGAACTTGTGAAAAAAGCAAATGAGTTAGGAGTAAAAATATTGAATCTAAGAAATCCAAGTGAATTTTTAGCAAGAGTGCAGGAAGCACTAAAGAATAGAAAAGAAAAAACCCAGAAAAAAGCAGAGAAGAAGACTGAGAAACAGGATAAGAAAGAAAAAGAACCCAAGGAATCTAAAGATGAAATGGCTGAGAAACTTAAGGAAGAAAAAAGAAAGGTATTGGAGGGCGGAAGATGACGCTTCAGACCCAGAAAAGATTAGCTGCACAATTACTTGGGATTGGAGAGACAAGGGTTCATTTAGATCCTAATAAATTAGAGGACATTCAAAAGGCCATTACTAAAAAAGACATAAGGCATCTAATTGGATTAGGTTATATAAAAAAGTTGCCAGAGACTGGAGTTTCCAGATTCAGAATTAGAAAAATTAAAGCGCAAAAAAGAAAAGGAAGAAGAAAAGGACTGGGTTCAAGGAAAGGAGGAAGACTGGCCAGAACACCAAGAAAAAGGGCATGGATAAATACAGTCAGATCGCAGAGAGCGTATATAAAAAAATTTAGAACTAATGAACTAATTACAAAACCCGTGTATAGAGAATTATACAAAAAATCAAAAGGCGGATTTTTTAGAAGCGTGAGACACATAAGACTTTATATGGAGGAACACAGTCTAATACAACATGCCGAAAAGAAAAATTAGGATTCCATTTAGAAGGAAGAGAGAAGGAAAAACTGATTATAAAAGAAGATTACAGCTTCTTAAATCTGGAAAACCAAGATTTGTAGTCAGAAGGTCATTGAAGAACATGATTGCACAATTCGCACAATATAGCGAGAACGGAGATCTGATTCTAGCAGCAGCACATACCAATGAACTTAAAAAATACGGCTGGGAAAAGGCCAAAAGGAACACCACTGCTGCATATTTGGTTGGACTTCTAGCCGGAATAAAAGCAAAAAAGAAGAACCTAAAAGAGGCAGTACTTGATTTAGGATTATACAGAAGTGTTCGCGGGGGAATATTTTATGCAATATTAAAAGGAGTTCTTGATGCCGGGATAGAGATACCATATTCCAAAGAAGCTTTACCTAGCGAGGAACGGATAAAAGGATTACATTTAAAAAATGTTAATTTTGAAGAGGTTAAAAAGAAAATATTAGAGAAGAATTAAAATGGCAGAAGAAATAATACAACCTGTGGTACAAGAGGAAATTCCGATCGGGATAGTTAAGGAGACCTCTTTTGACAAGGCAGGCTGGCAGCCTAAAACCAAACTGGGATTTGCTGTGAAGAAAGGAGAACTTAGCAGCATAGATTTGATTATTGATAACGGAATGAAAATTCTTGAGGCCGGGATTGTTGATTATTTTTTCCCTGACTTGAAAATAGAGGTGTTAAGCGTTGGTCAGAGCAAGGGTAAATTCGGCGGAGGAAAGAAAAGTATTTGGAAACAAACCCAAAAGAAAACGGCAGAGGGCAACAAACCTCATTTTTCATCAATGGTTGCGGTTGGGAATGGGAATGGGTATGTTGGTTTGGGATATGGCACTGCGAAAGAAACTTTACCTGGAAGAGAGAAAGCCACCAGAGATGCAAAATTAAATTTGATTAAAGTCAGAAGAGGGTGTGGAAGCTGGGAATGTAAATGCGGTGCGCCTCATAGTATACCTATCGCAGTTTACGGAAGGTGCGGGAGCTGCAGAATTTATTTGATGCCTGCACCAAAAGGAACTGGATTATGTGTTGAGAATGAATGTAAAAAGGTACTGGCACTAGCAGGCATAAAAGACGTTTATTCTAAAAGTTTTGGGCAATCAAGGACCAGAATTAATATGATTAAGGCCTGTCTTGAAGGGATTAGAGAACTAAGCAGAATCAAAATAAAAGATGAAGATTATACCAAACTTGGTGTGCTGGATGGAATCAGATGAAAAAGAGGGTCGCTGTGATAAGGCTGAGAGGGGACATTGGATTGACGAAGGAAATTAAAGATACTTTGAAACTGCTTAGGTTATACAAGAAAAATACATGCGTGATAATTCCTAATAGCGTGGAGTATTCTGGAATGTTACTAAAGGTCAAGGATAATGTGACCTGGGGTGAAATTGATGGAACTATTTTCAAGACCCTTCTTATGAAAAGAGGAAAAGTAGTGGGCAATGCAGGATTAACAGAAAATTATCTGAAGGACAAAACAAAGATCGATTCTGATACCTTTGCTAAAGAATTTATGGAATTTAAAAAAGAATTAAGTGAAGTTCCCGGACTTAAACCCTTTTTCAGATTAAGTCCGCCAAGAGGAGGATTTGAAACCAAAGGAGTTAAGGTGCCTTTTTCTTTAGGAGGCTCTTTGGGTTACAGAAAAGATAAAATAAACGAATTAATATTGAAGATGATCTAATATGACAGCAACACACAGAAGAAAGAAAACAAAATTGAGAGGAAATACGACTCATGGTTATGGCAGCAGGAAGAAGCACAGGGGAGCTGGAAACAGAGGCGGACGGGGTATGGCTGGAACCGGAAAAAGAGCAGATCACAAAAGAAAGATGGTTTTGAAATATTACGGGAGAGAATATTGGGGGAAGAAGGGATTTGGAATTCCAAATAAATTAAGAGACGATATAAGGGCAATAAACATTAAGGATTTGCCTGACAAGGATGAAGTTAATTTGACTGAGCAAGGATATGATAAGTTACTTGGAACAGGAGAACCAAGAAGGAAATATAAGATTACTGTAAAAAGCTGCAGCGAAAGAGCAAAGATAAAAATAGAAAAGGCCGGAGGAAGTTTAGTAACAGGTTAATATGGGCTTTTTCTCAAATTTAATAACAAGTTTACCGGAAGTCAAAAAACCAACAGAGAAAAGACTGCCATTTAAGACTAAATTAAAGTGGACTTTGATGATTTTAGTTTCATTTTTTGCCCTGTCAGCTATTCCTTTATTTGGTTTAGGGCAGAATGCGCTGGCTAATTTTGAGCAGTTTGCCATTATATTGGGTGCCAGTTTTGGAAGCATATTTACCTTAGGTATTGGTCCAATTGTAACAGCATCGATTGTATTGCAGCTGCTTGTTGGCTCTGGGATATTAAAATTAGACCAGACAACACATGAAGGCAGGGTTTACTTTCAAGGTTTGCAGAAGATACTTATAATATTTTTTGTAATATTTGAATCAGCGATTTATGTTTTTCTTGGAGGATTAGCTCCGCCAGTTGAGCTTGCAGGGACTCCGACTTATTTTGTTTTTGAGCTGTTTTTGATATTTCAACTAATAATAGGCGGATTATTGATAATGTTCATGGACGAAGTTGTGAGTAAGTGGGGTTTCGGTTCTGGGGCAAGCTTGTTTATAGCCGCAGGGGTTGGACAGCAATTGTTCATCAGGGCATTTAGCCCATTAACTAGTGCAGGGACGTTTGCTTTTGGTTCAGGACAAGCACCTGTAGGACAATTATGGGTTTTTGTTTCCAGTTTAATAAGTAGAAACCCCAGTGGAGCGGCTTTAGCAGCTGCAGCAATTCTGGCAACTATTTTAGTGTTTGTTATTTCAGTATATGCGCAAGCAATGAGGGTTGAAATTCCTTTGAGTTTCGGAAGAATCAGAGGATATGGGATGAGGTGGCCTTTAAGATTTTTGTATACTTCAAATATCCCTGTCATATTAATCGCAGCGTTACTGGCTAACATACAATTATGGGCGCGATTATTAGAAAACTGGGGGCATCCGTTTTTTGGAACATTTGCAGGAAACTCGCCTGCTTCCGGCCTGATTCAATGGATTTTCCCGCCGAATTTAATACAAGGGCTTTTGACTGGATCAATAAGGGGAATAGATTTTGCTCATGCAGCGACATATATGGCAATTCTTGCTGGTGGAGCTGTAATGTTTTCAGTATTTTGGGTGCAAACTTCTGGAATGGGGGCTGCATCTCAAGCAAAACAAATAATGGCCTCCGGATTACAAATACCAGGATTTAGAAGAGACCCAAGGGTTTTAGAACAGATTTTAAACAGATATATACCTACATTAACTGTGCTAGGCGGATTGGCCATAGGGGTATTATCTGCGTTTGCTGATTTACTCGGGGCGTTGGCAAATGGAACAAGCATATTATTAGCGGTCATGATTGTTTATAGATTGTATGAAGATATTGCACAACATCACATGATGGACATGCATCCGGCTTTAAGAAAAGTAATGGGGGAACAATAAATGGTATTAAGCCAGATGTTTGACTGGTTATTTGCACCTATAACAAATAATTTCAGTAAATTATGGAGTATAGTCATAATTTCATTTTTATTAACAGCTTTGACTACATGGATTTACAAGAAATTTACGAATCAACAGGAACTTAAAGAGATCAGGGAACAGATGACCAAGCTTAGAGAAGACATAAGGAATAATAAAAATGATGCAGGGAAAATGACTGAATTAAATAAAAAAATGTGGGAGCTGTCTGGAAAACAAATGAGAAGCAACTTTAGACCAATGTTAATTACTTTTTTGCCTTTAATATTAATATTCGGGTGGATGGGAACTACTTTTAAGGTTTCAGAAGAGATTTTAACCTGGGGGGTTCACATTCCTTTGTTTGGAACAGGATTCGGATGGTTAGGCACCTATATCTTAGCGTCATTAGTATTCAGCATTATTTTGAGAAAGGTTTTTAAAATTTATTAAAGTGAGGAATAACATGCCAAGCCCAAGAAGAAGATCAAGGCATCAGAGAAAAATTACGAGAAGGACGCCTGGAGGGATACCTATGATTAGATATGGTAAGAGGAAACCAGGAAAGGCAAGATGCGGTGACTGCGGAAAGGAATTAAGCGGTGTTGCCAGAGAACTGCCTTATGTCATGAGGAATTTACCTAAAAGCGCAAAAAATGTGGCCAGGCCTTATGGCGGGAATTTATGTTTTGAATGTTCGCGTGAGGTTATTAAAGAGAAGGCAAGACTGGAGGTTAAATTATGATTGATGTTGGACGTATTTGCGTGAAGATTGCAGGGAGGGATGCTGGATTGAAGTGCGTGGTTGTAGATAAAATAGACAAGAATTTTGTCATGATAGATGGACAGACCAGAAGAAAGAGATGCAGCATATTACATTTAGAACCTTTGGATCTGGTATTAGACATAAAAAAGAATGCTGGTCATGAAGAAGTTAAGAAAGGGTTTAATGAATTAGGTTTAAAACTAGAAGAGAAAAAATCCAGAGTGAGAAAGGAAAGACAGAAAGGATCTAGAAGTGTTAAAAAAGAGAAAAAAATTGAAAAGGAAATAAAAAAGAAATGAAAGATGAGGATAAACAGAGAAAATATGTTGAATTACATGTTCTTAAACAGCAGCTTGATCAACTTCAGCAGCAGATAGTGAATCTAAGGCAGCAGGTTTTTGAGTTAGGGAGTTTGAGCGAGAGCTTGGATAGCATTAAAGATGTGGCTGAAGGAACAGAGATAATGTCTCCATTGGGGTCTGGAATATTTGTCAAGGCCAAGGTAGGGGATACTAAACAGTTAGTAATGAATGTTGGGGCTAAAGTAGCTGTTGTTAAATCTACTGAAGAAGCGAAGAAACTAGTGATGGAGAATGCCTTAATCTATGCTAATAAGCTTCAAGAAGATATAACCAAAGAATAAGTTTACATGCCTTTTACTTGCCAAACACCCGCGCAAACTATATAAATGGTTATGCCCGATAAAGAGTAATGGGGGGAATTTTAGATTATTATTCTAGAAAGGATGTGCAGGAAGCAATAGTTAAAGAAGCACAAAATAAAGAAATAGCTGTTCAGTTCAAAGACAAAGGATTTGGGAAGAGACCGGATGTTTTATTGTTTGAAAACGATGTTTATGAACTGGCAAGACAGGGAGCAACAAGTTTCCATATTTCTGAAGAAACTTGGAGAAATCCCCTAGATTTGAAAACAGGGATGACCAGAAAAGAATTAGATGACTTGAGGCTTGGATGGGATCTTGTGATAGACATAGATTCTGATTTTTATGAATATAACAAGGCCTGCGCTGAACTGATAATTGAAGCCTTAAAATTTTACGATATTAAAAATATAGGGTTGAAGTTTTCTGGAAATAAGTCTTTCCATATTGGTGTTCCGTTTGAAGCATTTCCTAAAGAAGTGAACAAGCAAGAGACCAGATTATGGTTTCCTGACGGGGCAAGAGCCATAGCGGAGTATCTAAAATACATGATTAAGGGTCATTTGGCAGACAGGATT
>JACOZS010000059.1 GCA_016181215.1 Candidatus Woesearchaeota archaeon | reverse complement strand
TGAGCTAGCTGTACTTGAGATAGCTACCTCGTCTTTCTGGCCACTTGCATCATATTCATTAAATTCAGGAACAAAAGAATTTGATTTTCCTTTACGCCCAGCATCATTGCCATACTGAGTCCAATCCTCAGCAGAAACCAAAACAGAAAACACCATAACAAATATTATCAAACATGAAAATAACTTTGCTCCCTTCATCTAAAATCCCCCCAACAATTTAATATTAAAACATGATTTACCACATTTAAAAACATTTAGATGTTATAGAATATATTAGATTTTTTACTGGATTGTCATAAAAATTAAGGATTTAATTTGCACTCTACTCCAAGGGTCTTCTCATTCCTGTCAGGTGTGCTTGGATCGTCTTCTGTATATAACCTTCCTAGATAACAGTCTTCTCCCATGTTATCATACGGTTCATCCGCGGTAAAATTCTCACCAAGGTGATAATCACAATAATAGGTTATCTTCCTGCCATTAACGTTATTTATAATTCCATTTTCACTTACGTAAAAAGAAGTTGTGCAATATTCTGACTTTAATCTGTCTTTTGGAACTTTAATCCCCATGGCCGGAACGCATAATTCATCGCATCTCTTAACTGCCTCTTCTAAGGTATAAATCTTTTCTCCATAAATTGCCCTTCCAGTAATATTCTCAACACCAGAATCCGGATAAAGGTATATTCCAGCAAGAACAAATATCAAAACTCCAAATAAAACAAATCCAGCCTTATTAATCATAAAAAGAACAAGATTCACTAGTATAAAAATTTAATTAAAAAGAAAAAAGAATTATTGTTTAGGATAATAGTAATAAGTTTGGCCTGAAGTAACAGGTTCCTCTGCTGGGGACCTGTCTCTTGATCTCTTTACAGCAAGCCATATAACCATAACTACTATTACTGCCAGTAAGACAATAAATACTGCTGTCAATGCTCCTCTCAAGCCTTCGCCTGCAAATCCATTCTCTTCTACTCTTGCGTTAAGGTTAATCTCTCTTACTAATTCTGTTCCTTTGTTAACTCTTACAGCGAAGTTGTAGTTGCCAGCATCAGCATCTCTCTTAGCTCTCACGTAAACAGTTGCTTCTCCAGTATTTCCTGCTTCAAGATTCAAGAAACTTGGTTCTACTCTTGCTTCTCCCCATGCTCCTGTTCCTTCAACAGATACTGTATAAGTCGCTCTTGCATTACCCATGTTAGCAATCATTAGCTTGTATGGAACTTCAGTCTTTCCTAAAACCCTGCTTGTTCCATCTATGTTAACAACAGTTTCTTCCTCGCCGGCTTTGCTTGCTCCTTTCACTACTATTTTCTTGCTCTGTGTTGCCTGGCTGTGTCCTCTGTTGTATATGACATCTACTTTAACTTCATATTCTCCAGATTCTGCATCATCTGGTATTCTTAATAGCAAATCAACGCTTTGTGAGCTTTCCTCATCATCATCAAATCTTTGGCTTCTTTCCTGTAACTCAGTAACTAGTTCATCCAAGAAACCTTCTGTTGAAACGCCCAAAGCAGGTATGCTTGCTCTTACTAATATATCGTCTTCCTTCTTCTCTCCTAAGTTCTCGACTCTTGCAGTTACGAATACTGGTCTTCCTGCAACAACAACGCTAGGATTTACTAAAATGCCACCATTCAAGGGGTTAAATGCCAAATTGTGTCTTGGCTCGTCAACATTTAATGTTACTTCAAAAGTTTCAGAATTTCTGTCGTCTTCAACTTCAATTCTTAAAGTGTAAGTTTGTGAAGCGTCTATATCTTCAGGAGCAGTCAATCTTAAAACTCTCTTGTAAGTGACTCCTGCTTCAACGCTGAATAAATCAGAAACATCTCTGATGTCACCATATTCATAACCTTGGATTTCTGCGCTGACTCTTACGTCATCAACATTGTTAATTCCAAGAACAGTGACTTCTATGTTGGCTGTTTCCCCTCTCTCAACATCCAATATTCTGGATGTAAGCTCTTCATCATTTACTTCTACTCTGGTAATATCATAGTCAGGTGAGACTGCATTTACAAAAACTGCACTCAGCACTAACACAAACAACAATGCAAATAATTTTCTTATCATTTTTTAATCCCCCCACAATCTTCAAGATTATGTTATCATTTTAAAGTTATAACGTATATTTAAATCTTTCGGTTAGTGATATTTTACATGAAAACATAAATTAATACTAATACTATTACTATCAGCACCAGTATTGCTGCAACGATCGCAGCCGGACTTACAGCTTCTGATTTATTAATTGTGCTTGACTCCTTTGCAGAAAAACTGTCTATCACTTCATCAAATGCAACCAGCGGATTGCATTGTATCTCAACATTTTGTGTTATTACATCTACTCCCCTTCCGAAGTTCACCTCAAATGTCAAAGGATAATTGCCAGGGTTAACATTCTCAGGTAGGTCAAATCTTAAATCAAGTAATCTTCTTCCTGATTCCTCAACATCAACGTTTCCTATCCCTTTGATTCCAAGATCCTGGTTAGTTACGCTTACTCCGATTCTCTTCTCATCAAAATCGCCTGTATTTGAAAGCTGTAATTGTGCCTTCCCTGAAGTACCGCATATTAAAGTCTTGTCTACCAAAACGTCTGTTATTCTTACGTTATGCTTGTCTGAACTGCTTCTCCCGCCTCTTCTGGAAGAACTGCTTTGCCCTCCAGTGCTTGTCTGCTGTGTTATAACAACAGATAGTGTATCAGAATCAGTCAGATTATTATTGTCTGTTACAGTCAAAGTTACAGTAAAGGTTCCTGCTGTAGTATAAGTATGAGTGACTGTGCTTCCTGTTGCTGTTCCGCCATCCCCAAAACTCCATGCAAAACTTGTTATATTTCCATCATCAGTTGATAATCCCCCATTAAAAGTCAATAATTGATTTGTAAATCCTGATGTTGGACCTGATGCTACAGCTGTTGGAATGCCATCTACTTGCACAAAGGCAGTATCTGTATCAGTAGCGCCATCATTGTCTGTTACAGTCAAAGTTACTGTGAAGTTTCCTCTTGATGTAAAATTATGCGTAACTATCTGTCCAGTTGCGGTTGTTCCGTCACCAAAGTCCCATAAATAACCAGTTGTGATATTAATGAATCCGTCTGAATCCGTTGATCCAGTTCCGTCAAAAGTTACTGTTCTGTTCACCCCAACAGTCATATCTGGTCCGGCATTAGCAACTGGAAGATTGTTTAAATCCTGCACCATAAACGGTTCGCTTCTGGAATGTGTTAAAGCATTTGTCAAATCACACTGGCTGTCTGTTACCTGGGTATCTGCAGTAATTGTAACATTCTCCAAAGGCATATTATTCCAGGCAAAACTTACGTTTCTTACCTCATCTTCAACCAGCGTAACAGCTTGCGATCCTGAAAGTAATACTGTTCCTATTCCATTAGTAATAGTTAAATTTACTATAGTGTCCGCTCCAAAGAACGCTGTTCTGTTAGCAGGTCTAAAAGTAGGGCTTCCTGGTGCTGAATCTGAAACACTAAACGGGCTTGTAACCATAACATTTACAGTTGCATTCTCGCCAGAATCTAATATTGCTGGTACTGTACTAATATCAGTTACAATAGTCTGGCAACTGTTCTTTTTGTTAAAAGTATCTGTTAAAGTTGAAGTAAATGTGCTTGATGTCCTTACAATAAATCCCTTTGCCCTGAATAAGTCATCAGCAGCTGTCGGATAAAAATAAAATGCTGTTCTTGTAGTTCCTGTCGCATTATAGGCAGTAACCACGCTTGTGCTTAATCCGGAATTGCCTGTTAGTATTGGACCTCCAACGACAGCACTGCATGCAACATCTGCACACGTAAAGGCTTCATAATCAAAATTACTCTGGTCAAATGTCCAAGTAATAGTCACAGGATAAGCATACACGCTAACACAAAGAAAGATTACAGCAAACAAATAACAAAGCAGTTTTTTCATGTTATGCATTTAAAATTCTTTTTAATCAAGGTCTCCGCCAGTAATGCCATTTCCTCCGCTGCCTCCGCCGTTGAATATGCCATCTCCTCCAAACACGCCGTCTTCGCCACCAAATACGTCGCCGCCACTCAACCACTGAAGTGTTAAAAGATCAACTAACAATGAACCTGCAGTCTCTAACCCTCTTCTTAATGGAGTATTCCTAACTTCAACAGCTCCGCTATCCTCATCAGCAGCTTCTACAGGAGCAGTTGTTAGATTATAAACTACAGGAAGTCCTCTAACTCCTTCTTCTAGACTCATTTTATGCACTCTATGCCATCCATCTCCAAAAGCGGCATTTTGCGCAGTGCTGGCTGTAACCTGAACAGCCTTATTAGCTACATCAAATACCTTACCAGCACCAGGAATATTAGAAGCAGTTCCGAATGTAAGTTCAGATACAGCATCTACTACATCTTCAGCTGCCTGTGTAGTATTTCCTGCTAACCTAACTACTCCGCCAACAGTTGAACTCCATAATCCGCCAACTCGTTCTGTTAAAGTGCTTTCTTTGCCAAATAAGTTTTTAACTCCAGTGCCCATTCTTTGGAATGTTTCTCTGTAAGAACCTCTTCCATCTTCTACAACAACCTCATTAACATCTTTAATGTCTCCGCCATCACCAAAAGTATCGTCTCCAGCATTCCTCAAATGATTAACTGTTCTCTCTAAAGAATTATCTCCTGGAACATAACTTCCACGTAATTCATCTTCAACATACATTCTAACTTGTGTTCTTGGAGGAATATCAAACCCAACACGTTCGGCCCAGGTCATTGGCTCTTCTAACAACTCGGGCTCATAATTTGTTTCAGGAACATCAACAGTTTCTTCTTCTTGTACTCTGGGTTGTGACATCGCCTGTGGTCTAAGATCTTCTACATCCGCCGGACTAATTTCAATTATTCTGCCGATGCGTTTCTTATTTTCATCTTCAGGTTTTTTATCTCCCTCTGTTGAGAGATCTACTACTTTAATAGTATCCGGAATTTTTAATCCACCGGGTGTAGTTTTATGATCAGAAGATACTCTTTGTGTTACTGGTGTTGCTTGTCTGGACCCTTCATTACTAAGATAACTATTAACGCCGAAAAAGGTTAATAAAGCAAGAGTTCCCAATCCAGCTACGGTTAAAAAATTCCTGCTGACTTTTCCAGCTTTCCTCTGCTCTATAGGAAGAACAAGTAATTTTCCTCCAGACTTTCCATTTAACCCTGCATATACTGGATCTTCTTGTGCAGGTAGCATATACTCTCCGACGATTCCATCTATGCCTCTAAATCGCTCAGTAGTTCTGCCCTTCCCCAAAGAGATAATTCGCGCTCCCTGTTCTTTATAACTATTAACCTTTACGTCTTGCTCAATCTCTGTTCTTTCCGGTCCTATCTTATATTCATTAATTACTCTCTCTAAACTCGTATTAGAAACTTTACCAGCCCATTTAGAATCACTCTTAACAACATTCAAGGCTTCATGCAGTGCTTTTCTATCATTATCAGTTAAATTTTCTTTTTTTAAACCATTCAAATAAGTTTCAGCAATTTTAAATCTTGAATCTAATCTCCAGTATCTTTCATCCCAATTATTACCATCTCCAGCCAACATGCAGAATTTTTCACCAGCCTTTTCCTCTGTATAATCTCCGGCTAATATCCTCAAAAATCCTCCAACCTCGTTTGAAACATTAGAATATAATCCCTGAATCTTCTTATTGCTACTCATCTTACTTCAAACCCCCTGTTTTCTATAGAAATAGCATATTTATAAACTTTTCTAATTGTAACCATTCTAAAATGGTGTCATTACTTCTTCTTGCTAAGGCTTTTGAATGTCGTGGCAACATCTATTATGTATCTTCCTTCATCCAGCTTATAAACAAGTGGTGCTCCCTTAAACAAATCCACTAAGTCTATTTCAAATTTCCCTGGCTTCAGCATTCTTATGCTTTCTAAATCAAGCACAACTGGTTTTTCAGTTTCTTCCTCGCCAATAAGCTCAAAAGCATCTTGTTCCATCTGTTTTTTATCATCTTCAGTTAGCTGCGAAGTAATTTCTTGCATCTGCTGCATCGACTCTTTTTTAATAAAGAAGAAAAATTTCCCGCCACAGTTACATCCTTTAAGTATTTCTTTAGAAGCATCCTCATACATGTTTCCGCATCTTACGCATTGGTGGGGCATTACTTTCTTTTTCTCCGTGGGCTCTTGTTAAACGTATAAAGCTGTATCTTATTTGGATCTCTTCTTATCTCTTTAACAATATTTGCTGGTCCTATTATAGTAATTCCTTCCCTATTCCCCAGCAGCATCTTTGCAAATTGGCTTCTTAATTTATCAAATATTTCTACGCTATGTTCTTCAGGATATATTGTGCATATCTCTATGCCTCTAAAGCTTTTTTTAACCTCTTCCATGGTCTTCTGTATTAAACCTGTCTCTTCTTCAGGTTCTAAGCGGCCTTGCATAAGAACTATTTTATCATCTTTAACAATCTTCATCAATTTCTTTATTCTATCATCAGAGCCCAAATTATGAATTTCACCATAAGGCACAATCTGTAAAGTTAGCATCTTTCACCTCTTTTATTTTAATACCCTTATCAAGGATTCATAAAACTCCTCCATGTTGGTTCCCTTTAACGCGCTTATAGGAATCACTTCGTATTGCGGGAAGGCTGCCTCTATTTTCTTAATATTGGATTTTTTCTTGTCTATTTTATTAGCACATATCAAAACAGGTATGTCCCTTGCTGCTAGATTGCCCACTATTGTAATGTTTACTTGGTTGTAAGGATTCAATGTGCTGTCAAGTACAGCTATTACACAGTCCATGTCATCAAGCCATTTAATTGCGTCTATTACTCCTTTGGTTGCTTCCTTTGCTCTCTTCTTAGCTTCTTTCTCACTCAATCCATACTTCAAAAAATCCTCGAAATCAATTCTTGTTGCTATTCCAGGCGTGTCTATCAGGTTAAAAGTAATATCCTTTCCTTTGTGTTTAACAGTAATCTTCTCTTTTATGTTTACCTCTCTCGTCTCATGAGGTACTGCAGAAACAGAACCCATTTCTTCCCCCAGCCAATCTTTGCAAATTCTGTTTGCGATCGTAGTTTTTCCTGAGTTCGGAGGCCCATAAATTCCTAGTTTAATATGTCTCTTGCCTTTAAACAAATTACTAAACATTCGCTTGATAAAATTCTGTATTATCCGAATTACCATCATTAACCCCTTTGTTGTCTTTAAAATCAGAAGAGTATTAATAAACCTTTTGGTCAAACAAACATTATTTTGAAGAAGCTACTATCCTCTTACCGGTTTAACAGTATAAGCATGCCCGCCAAACTCTTTTCTCGTAGCAGCCAGTAACTGTCTTGTAAACTCACTGCCCCTGTGATCATCTCTAACATCTAATGCTGCTTCAAGAGCAGGCATATCAACTCCCTTCTGTCTAGCAAGGGTTAATATATCTCTTGCCCATGGTCCAGCGCTTCCAACTTTAGGAACTATGTCCTCCAACTCTTTATTATTCAGCGCCTTTTCAAAATATCCTAAAAGTTCAGATCTAATCAATGCCCCTTTATTCCAATTCCCTGCAATCTCAGATAACTGCGATCTGTCTAAACCCGAAATTCGTGCTAACAAATCAAGTCCTTCAGCATATGCTTGCATAGCACCATACTCTATGGCATTATGAACAGACTTAATTAATGCACCAAGGCCATAACTGGGAACAATTCCTGTTCCTTTCTTCAACTGAACATAATAAACGCCTCTTCCTTGCGATAATATATTAAAAACTCCTCTTACCTTCCTAAAAGCTTCTTCCCTTCCGCCTATAGTAAAATTCACTCCATTAAAAGCCCCTTCTAATCCTCCGCTAGTTCCTGCATCAAGATAATCTATTCCGCGCACTGCTAGGCTTAACGCTCTTCTTTTCTCATCTTCCCAATTAGAATTGGCTCCATTAACAATAATATCACCACTCCTTAAGCAAGGATTCAGCTCTTGTAACACAACATCACATGCATCATGAGGCGTCTGAATCCAGAATAAAGAAGTTTCACTTTTATGAACTAATTCTGCCAGATTTCCATATCCAGAGGCTTGTATAAATTGTCTAAAGGGGGGGTTTTTCTTTTTCTCTTTATCGTAACCATAAATCTCGTATCCCATGCTGGCTAATCTTGATGCCATTGGTCCTCCCATCCTTCCCAATCCAATAAATCCAATGCTAAGGCTCATTTCTCAAGCCCCTCGCATAGATATATGCACCTAACAACCCGCCATCATCGCCTAATTCAGATCTTAATACGTTTGGAACTGGATTAATAGTATATCTTGCAATATCCTCCTTACCTGGGATTATTCTTTCAAACTGATTCAAACCAAGCCCACCCATAATAACAATAGGAATCTCACCAAAAACATTTACTATGTTTCCTATGCCTTGCGCATTATAATCTCTAATTCCACGAATAAGAGCAGAACTGATAAAACCTTCTCTATTAGTTTCATCTCCTGCCAATTGGAATATATCCTCAGTCCTTCTTAGTTCTATTCTTCTTCCTGTAACTATTTCTGAAGAACCAAGTTCTCTCTGAGCCATCTTTAGTATTCCATATCCAGATGCTTGCCCACCCCAGCAGCCAAAATTGCCGCAACTGCATTTATTTGCTTTAAGTTCATTTCTCTCAACAACAGTATGTCCAAACTCGCATGGAAACTCATTGCAAACCTTATTATTCAACACCAAGGCTCCGCCGATTCCTGAACTTAAAGTTAGCAAGAAAAAACTAGAGAGGTCGTGTTTAATTCCTGCTCCTAAATTTAGTTCAGATAAGGCTGCATTATTCACATCGTTATTAAACACCACTGTTCCATCCAACAAGTCCTCTAATTCAGAAGCAGATATCGGCTCATTAAGTTCTAAAGGGGGTGCTCTTAATAAAGTCTGATCGTGAACTGGCCCAGGAAGTCCAAAAGAATAAATATCTCCTTTAAAATAATTATCAGGATTCTTTACAAGATTTCTTATTGTTCCTAGTAATCCACTTTTATCTCCAATTACAGAATCACAAATTCGTTTAATACAAATCCTACCATCCGATGTGTAGTTAGCAGCTCTTATATTACTCCCACCAACATCAAAACCAATTATTCTCCCCCGCATAAAAATAAATTGGTTTACTTGGTTTATAAAATTTACGTCATTACAATATAGATTATCCCTTCACATTAGAGCAAGGTGTAAATCTTATACTTGTTAGTTTCCCAGAATGGAACAAAGTGGAGTGAGAGTGTAACAGGGTTCGGGCCGAAGGCGAAAAAATCCGCCGTAGCCCACCTATCTGATTTTAGTTAAATCTTCATTAAGAATATTGTTAAAATGGGGAGTTTAATAAATGTTACTTTTCTGGCGAGCTGATGCGGATTACACATAACGCCATATGTGCGAAGACCATATTAGTTTGGCATATAAATCAATTATCCTTATTTTTCAAAGATTCACAACCTAATTTTCCGGAAAATTTCCGAAATTTAATAGTAATCTCTATTTCTTGAAATATATATTCCTAAAGTAGACATGATTTCTAGACTATCGCGTAAGGTATATATAGGTAATCATTTATTTTATAAGTATGATTGTAGATAAAGAGTATAGGATAACGCTACCTAAAAAGTCATTTGAAAAATATCAGACTAATGACTTTATAAGAGTAAGTATAAGAAAAAATAGTAATGATGCTTATTTCTATCTAAGGACTCCAACAAAGCAACCATCTAGAAAGTACCGGCAAGTTAGAAGAAAGATTCCAAGAGAGATTATAAAAAAATTCAATTTAAAAGAGGGCGATACCATAAAGCTTGTTGAACTTAAGAAAGTAAATAAACAGAGGATTAAATCATTTAGGAAGGATTACTTTGATTTATTGTCTTTAGAGTTAAAAGACCTTATGGTAGATACCTTTTTAAAAAACGGTGAAAAGTGGGTACGTTTTTGGAGCTCCTCTAAATATGGAGGATCTGCAAAACCTATAGAACTAAAACGTTATATTCCAATTAATAGAAAACTTGGAGAATTCTTTGGTTTGATGCAGGCGGAATCTAGAAAATATGGCTATCACTTTGACTTTACAAATATATTAATCAAGGAACATAAAATATTTTTGGAGGTTGCTGAAATTCTGGGAATTGATAGAAAAAGATGGAAATTTGGTTTGATTTATAATCCACAATTAAGCAAGGAAGATATTAATTCATCTATAAAAAATTTCTCTAACGAGCTAACTATTAAATGCGGTTATATGACTAAAAGTAAAACTATTACAAAAGTGGCATATTCTTCTTACATAAGTAGTAAAATTTTAAACCATGTAATGAATTCCATATTAAAAAAATTAAGAAAGGATCTGGTTAGTTATATTATGCATAATGAATATGCCAAAGAATTCTATAGGGGATTTATAATAAAATATATTCTAGGGGACGGAACTATAACTCTACATAAAAATGATAATGGGGCATCTATAGTTTTATCTGAAGGAGACTATCAAAGTAGAATTGATTTTATGAATATTTTAAAATTATTTAATATTAATTCTACCTCATATAGTATTAAAATAACTATTTCAACAGATCTAAATTCTATACTTTTCTTTATGGAGAATGATCTATTTGATGGGCATTATAAAAACAGAAAAAAATTATTGTCCTCGTTCATATCAAATTACTATATTAAAACGTTTTTTGATAGATTAAACGAAATCAAAGAACCAACAAGTATAAGAAAATTCAGTATAGCAAACAAAATACCATATAATACTTCTAATATGGCTCTTCATCGTTACAAAAAAAGAGGTTTTTTAAATTCTTTCAAGGAGAAAAATAAAACATTATATCATTTGACTCCTAAAGCTGAAAAATATCTTGATGTTGTTTCAAAAGCTAAAGAAGACCTCACTACCCTTTCACGTTGCCCATAGGAAATAGCGAAACGACTGCTTTTGAAATGCCCGCCTTTTCTACAGATTCTACGATTTCTGATATCGGCTTATAAGCAAATCCGGCTTCTTCTGCCAATCCTGAAAATGAAGCTGTTCTTACATAGATTCCTCTTTTCTCCATGTCTTTCTGCAGTTGATCCCCTCTTACTTGTCCTTTCGCTTTTGTTCTTGACATTGTCCTTCCGCTCCCATGGCACGTTGAGTAAAAAGTTTCTTCTGCTTTCTCAGTTCCAACCAACAAATAAGAACCAGTCTCCATGCTCCCACCTATAAGAACAGGTTGCCCAGTTTGTTGATGTAATTTATTTAATTCATTATGCCCAGGACCAAAACATCTAGTGGCTCCTTTTCGATGCACTAAAAGTTCTTTAATCTCCCCATCCATCTTGTATTTTTCCAGCTTAGCAGTATTATGTGCAACGTCATAAATTAGTTCCATTCCTAGAGATTCAGGTTTTGCCTTGAATGTTTTAGAGAATGCTTCTCTTATCCTGTGCAATATTACTTGTCTGTTTGCAAAAGCCATATTAGCCGCACGCATGCCAGTTCACGGTCATTAACAGTAATATTGTATTTTGGCATAATCTGTGAAAATATTTTTAAGTAATCAGTTCCAATCTGGTGTCCAAATCCGCGACTTCCGCAATGCACCATCACACAAATCTGATCATCTTCTATGCCAAACTTCTTAGCTAAATGTTCATTAACAACTTTGGCCCTCTGAATCTCTAGGTAATGATTTCCAGAACCTAAAGTGCCGATTTGATTTATTCCTCTGTCTCTGGCCTTAGAACTAATCTTAGAAGGATCCGCCCATTTTAATCTTCCATTCTCTTCATGGTAACTTAAATCCTGTTCCCATCCATATCCATTTTCAACGCACCATTCTGAACCTAAAGTAAGAACTTCGTCAAATTGCTGATTGTTTACTTTAACAAATCCCTTGCTCCCGACTCCGGCAGGAACTGTTCTGAATAATTCATCAGTTACTTCCTTTAATTTTGGCTCTAAATCTTTGTAAAATAAATTAGTTTTAACTAATCTGACTCCACAATTTGATATAGTAAAGTTACTTGCAACAAAATTATGTTCTTTATGATTTACGTGTATATCGTAAACAAAATCATCATAATCAAATATTCCTATATCTTCAATCTCGTCAATAACAAAGCCATCATTACCATAAGAGTAAGCTTCAACAAAATTATTAAATTGGATAAAATCCTTACTTATACGTACGCTTATCGTTCCATCTTTATTATTTAACTTATCGATTTTATTAGTTTTTACTTTATTCTTGTAGTTTAAATACGCAATTGCTAAATTTGCAATCTTATGTTTCTCTTTATGATATTCATAACTTATAATAGAGAAAAATTTCTTTAAATTCTCTTCATTCCCTGAAATTATTAATC
>JACOZS010000019.1 GCA_016181215.1 Candidatus Woesearchaeota archaeon | reverse complement strand
TTCAACAGAAACAAATTCTTTATTCCCTATTTTTTCCCACATCTCCTCTGCCAGATGAGGAGCAAAAGGACTTAATAATGCAATTAGCTTTTCTAAGGATTCTTTAGAAATACTCTCTTTATTATGCAAATAATTAACAAATTCAAATAAATTTATCAAAGCCTTATTGGTCTCCAACTTCTCCATATGCCAAGTAATCTGTTTAATGGTTTTATGCATCTTGCTTACAACAGATTTGTCTGATTTATTTACCCTATTCTTATCAACTAAAGAATAAGCCTTATTCAATAACCTAAACACTCCTTGAACTCCCTGATCGCTCCATTCCATATCTTTATCTGGAGAAGCAACAAATAATACAAACACCCTCCCGGAGTCTATTCCATATTTTTCTCCTAATTCTTCAGGATTAACAACATTCCCAAATGATTTGCTCATCTTATTCCCATCTTTGTACACTATGCCCTGGTTAAACAATCTGGTAAAAGGCTCATCAAAATCTAAATAACCTAAATCTCTAAGAACTTTTGTAAAAAATCTTGCATAGATTAAATGCATAACAGCATGTTCAGCTCCGCCAATGTATTGATCTACAGGCATCCAGTATTTAACAGCCTTATCGTCAAATGCTTTTTTAGATTTATTAGAAGTATACCTTAAGAAATACCATGAAGAATCAACAAAAGTGTCCATGGTATCTGTTTCTCTCATGGCATCTAATTTGCACTTCGGGCATTTAACTTTTAAGAAACCCTCATTTGTAAATAAGGGATTTCCTCTGCCTGTAAATTTAACCTTCTCTGGAAGCAAAACAGGTAGGTCTTTCTCAGGAACTGTTTGAATCCCGCATTTATTACAGTATATTATTGGTATAGGTGTCCCCCAATATCTCTGTCTTGAAATTAACCAATCTCTTATCTTAAATTGGATAGCCCTCTTGCCAAATTTCTGCTTCTCCACATATCTTGATATCTTTTCTATTGCCTCTCTGCTGTTTATCCCATTAAATTCTTTAGAGTTAACTAATCTGCCTTCATCGGTATAGGCTCTACTAATTTCATTTCCATCTAATTTCTGCTTCCCAGGTTCTATCACTACCTTGATAGGAATCTTATATTTTTTGGCAAAAAACTCAAAATCTCTTTGATCGTGCGCAGGAACAGCCATCACACACCCAGTTCCATAATCAGGTAAAACAAAATTAGCAATGTAAATAGGAATCTCTTCCTTAGTCAAAGGATTTATGGCATGCCTTCCAATAAACATACCTTCTTTCTCTTTGTTCCCAGCAGTCCTCTCGAATTTTTCCTCCAATACAACCTTATTAATAAATTTATTTGTATCCTTTCCATATTTTGTTCCTTTAACCAATTCAATAACCTTAGGATGTTCTGGAGCACAAACCAAAAAGGTAACCCCAAAAAGAGTATCAGGCCTTGTTGTAAATACAGGAATCTTTTCTTTTGACCCTTTTAATGGAAAATGAACTTCTAATCCTTCGCTCTTCCCAATCCAGTTTTTCTGCATCATTTTAATTCGTTCAGGCCATTGTAGCTCATCTATACCCTTCAGTATTTCATCCGCATAATCAGTAATCTTGAAGAACCATTGTTCCAAATTCTTAATCTCTACTTTTGATTCGCATCTCCAGCAGTTTCCATCTACTACTTGTTCATTTGCCAGTACAGTATTGCACTTAGGACAAAAGTTAACAGGAGCTTTTTTTCTATATGCCAATCCTTTTTTGTAAAGTTCTAAAAAGAAATACTGATTCCATTTATAGTACTCAGGATCGCAGGTAGCAAATGTTCTCGACCAGTCATAGCTTAGCCCAAATCCCTTAAGCTGTTTTGTATAATTGATTATTGCCTTTTTAGTATATTCCCCGGGATGAATACCTTCCTTTATTGCCGCATTTTCAGCAGGTAACCCAAAAGCATCATAACCCATAGGGTAAAGTACATTGTAACCCTGCATTCTTTTGAATCTTGCATAAGCGTCTCCTATGGCGTAATTTCTAAGATGGCCCATATGTAATCCGTAACTGCTTGGATAGGGAAAGAACTCGCAATTATAGAATTTCTTCTTTTTAGGATTTTCTGTAACATCAAATATCCTACTTTTTTCCCATCTTTCTTGCCATTTCTTCGCTATAACATTAAAGTCTACCATAAACATAAAGCTCCTGACATAAGTTTATAAAGATTTTGTAATACTTAATATTAAAATGAAAATCAAAGTAAAAGTTATTGCAAATTCAGGCAGGAATGAAATATCTAAATTTGATGAAATCTATAAAGTACACCTGAAATCCCAACCAATCGATGGAAAAGCAAATAAGGAATTAATAGCATTATTATCAGAATACTTTAAGGTTAAAAAATCAAACATTTCTATAATAAGAGGATTAAGATCCAAAGAGAAGAGTGTAGAGATAAACCAAGTCTAATTTACATACAAACCTTTAAAAATATCCAATTTGATTATTCCAATTAAGGGCCCGTAGCTCAGCTTGGATAGAATTAGAAACTAATGTCCACAGCACTTGCCTTCTAAGCAAGGGGTCGTCGGTTCAAATCCGATCGGGCCCGCTTTCTATATCCTCTGAAATATATATTCCCAAAGTTGACATACTGGACAGACGCGCACATAAGATATATAAATAATTCTTCAACTTGAATATAAAATGAAGAACTGGGATAAATTAAAAGGAAAACCAGCACTAGCCAGAATTATTGCAGATATAAATTCAGACGGTCATTTACAAATTAAAAACTGGAGAGGGTTAACCTCGTTTTACTCCAATAATAAAGAAGAAGTATTAGCTCATAAAAATAAAATGGAGAAACTATTTGGAATTAAAGGCAGGATATACGCAAAAAAAGTTAAAAACGTCCAGTATATGGTGTTTTTTATTTCTAAAGAAATAGCCTTGTTTTTAAATATGATTGGTGTTGTAGAAGGAAGAAAAAGTAGCAAAATATTCTCTGTTCCATCTTGGATAAAAAACGGAAATTATAAAGTAAAATCAGCATTTCTTAGGGGCATGTACGATTGCGAAGGTTCCATTCACCCAACGAAACAAAGAAAGGGCAAACCTAGGTGGCGAATTTCTATAGATCAAGCTAAAGACGAGAAAATTAAGGAATATGGTAAAGACTACATGGAAGAAATAAAAAAGATGGTTAATGAACTGGGCATAAAGACTTCTCCAGTTAGATATTTAAGAAAGAATCCTAGAAAAGATGGTTCTTATAGTATATCCTCTGGATTCGATATAGAAAAAAATAATTTTAAAAATTTTTATAAAGCTATTTCCTTTGATAACCTTAAGAAAAAAGAAAGATTGATAAATGTAATAAAAACCTTATAGTTATTGCGTGGGTAGCACAATCTGGTAGTGCACCTGCCTGCAGAGCAGGATGTTGCAGGTTCAAATCCTGCCCCACGCTTTATCATAAACCTTATATATAATAAACAACTTAAAACCAAAAGTGAAATTGATGGAATTTTCAGAATATCAAAAACAATCAAGAAAAACAGCCATTTATCCAAAAGCAGGGTTTGGCTTTGTATATCCAGCCTTCGGTCTTGCCGGCGAAACAGGAGAAGTCCTGGAAAAATTAAAAAAAGCGATAAGA
>JACOZS010000018.1 GCA_016181215.1 Candidatus Woesearchaeota archaeon | reverse complement strand
AGGGTTTGATTCCCGTTCAAGTTCTGCTAATCTATGAGCTTGCTCTCTAAGTACATCTTCCGTTGTTCTGTTTCCTGAGATTATTCTGTTTGTCATGTTATTTGTGCTTATTTTTTAAGAAATAACTTTGATTTATAAACCTTTCGGTTAGTTACTACTTAAAAGTTATTAGTTATTCTGTTTCGGTCTTTTTCTTCTGTTTTTCTATCCAAGCCAGTCTCTGCGGACATTGCTTGTTAATACAATAATTAAACGGCCTTTTTCCTGCCCTGATTACCTGGACAAGCGGATAATTACAAAATTTACAGAACTCCTTTGTGGGTTTTATCAATCCTTGGGTGAGGGAAATTGTGTGTTTGCATTTTGGATAGGCTGAACATGCCAAGAAATTTCCAAATTTGCCCTTTCTTATAACCATGTTTCCCTCTTTGCATAATGTGCATGGTGTGACGACACTTAGTTCGGCCTGCGTTTCTCTTGTTGCTTCAAGAAGTTCCTTACCTATGCTGAGTTCGTTTTTTTTGAATTTATCCAAGATCTTAGTTAAATGTTTTTTTGCTTCTTCCAGGATTTCGGCCTTTTTCTTTTTCTGATCCATAATAGAGTCCATATCATCTTCAACCTGTCTTGTCAGCTCTTCGTCCAAAACTTCTGGACAGAATTTCTCCAGGGTTTCAACTGTACGGATTCCTAATTGGGTGGCTTCTATGTTCTTTTCCTTCACATAATATCGTTGATAAAGAGAATCTAAAATCTGCGATCTTGTTGCTTTAGTACCCAAATGCTTTTTTTCCAGTTCTTTTATTATTGATGCCGGGGTGTATCTTTTTGGCGGTTTTGTTTCATCTTCCAGCATGGATATTTTTGGATTTTTAATTTCCTGATCTTTTTCTACTGCCGGAAGTTCTTCCTCTTTAAATTTTGCGTAAGGTCCGTAGAACTCATGCCATCCCTTAAATAATGTAATGGATCCTTGTGTTAAGAATTCTTCTTTGTTTACTTCTACTGTAACTGTCATTGTCTGTCTTTTTGCTGATGGGGCAAATGTGGCCAAGAATCTTCTTACGATTAAATCATAAACTTTTCTTTGCCTGTCAGATAATTTCTTTGGTTTTTCGCCTGTTGGGAATATTGCCGGGTGGGCGGGATCGGATTTTGGGCCTTCACTTGGTTTTAAATTTGTTTTCAAGAGGTCCTCTGCCAGAACATGATATTGAGTTTGGCCTGAAAGATTCTTGAGTATTTTTTCGTACCCTAAAGAAGCCGGCATTTTTTGGGATGATGTTCTTGGATAAGATATTAGGCCTTGTGTGTATAACTCTTGGGCTAAAGCTAATGTATCTTTTGGAGCGATACCAAGATGCCGGTATGCTTCTGTTTGTAATGTTGTTAAATCAAATGGCGGCGGAGGCGACTGCGCATACTCTGTTTTTTTAACTTCCTTTACTTTCGCTTTTTTGCCTTTGGTTTTATCTAAAATTTTACTGGCTTCTTTTTTATCCCAAAATTTATCATTTTTATGCAGGGCGATTAGTTCTTTGTCTTCGATTTTTGCGCTTAATTGGATCTGCCAGTATGGCACCGGTTTAAATTTTTTTATTTCTAATTCGCGGTCTACTATTATCTTTAATGCTGGTCCCTGAACGCGACCGGAAGACATTAGTTTAAAGGAGCCTGCTTTTTTTATTGAAGACATTAGAGCTCTTGACAGATTTATTCCCCATATCCAGTCCATGTAATGTCTTGTTTCTCCTGCTTCAATCTGGGGAAAATCAAGATGAGGAGAGGCTTTTTCGTAGGATTCTATCAGTTCATCTTTTGTTAGGGTAGAGAACTTCATTCTTTTTGCATCTTTTTTATTAAATATAAAGCGCAAGATATTCCACCCTATGAGGGATCCTTCAATATCATAGTCGCAGGCCACGATAAAACTGTCTGTATCTTCTGCCAGTTTCTTTAAAGTTTCAAAATATTTTTTAGCAAATTCGGATGCTTTTTTAACTTCAAAAATTGGTTTCCATATTAGGTCAAATATTGGATAGGCGCTGGATTTTTGTTTTTGCGTTAATGTGAATAGGTGTCCTACGGCGCAGCCTATCAAAATTTTTTTCCCTTTGTGAATAACTTCATAATAGGGAACTGTTCCAATCTGATGTTTTTTTGGTTTTGTATCTGCTAGGGCTTCCGCTATTTTCAAAGACTGCGCTGGTTTTTCAGTAATAATCAAGTTCACCATAGAATGCTGTTATGAATGGGTAACTTATTTAAGATTTTCCATAATCAGTCCTTTTCTGCGTGTTTTGATTCAAATTTATCAGCACAGTCGGAAGAACAAAATCTGTAAAGCTGGCCGTCATGTTCATGCTCAATTATGCCCTGCTCGGACAGGAGGGCTTTGCAGTTGGCGCATTTAATAAGTTTACCGTCTTCTTTATAACCTTTCATAAATCCTTCTTCAACTTCTGTGATTTCGTCGCTTTCCTCTAAACTCTCTGCAACCTCTTCATCATAGATTCCTTCTTCT
>JACOZS010000055.1 GCA_016181215.1 Candidatus Woesearchaeota archaeon | reverse complement strand
CAGGATACGGCTGCTCATTTTTATCTATAACAAGATAATTTGTGGACAGGTCCTGCTTTTTATCAAGTTTCATTGAGGCAGAAAGTTCCATTAAACGAGCCTTGTGAAGTTTTGGAGTTATGCTGAGCTTGTAAGAAGTTGATACTGTTTCATTTTTAAGAACAAGCTTATCATAATCAGAACCCCATATGACCCAGATTTTATCTTTGTAGTATAATGAGTTTAGGTAAGGCGGGCTTGCCAGAGAATTTTTACGTTCGTCTCCTGCTATTATTTTAGTGAAGTTAAATTCAGATTGCATTTCTTCAAAGTCTTTTAATATGACTGGTTCCTTATTGTTAAAGAAAAAGGGATATGAAATAATTAATACAACTAAGATGGACAGAGCTGCATGTATTTTTAAATCTTTTTTAGATTTTATAACATCATTTAACAAGAATAATACCAGAGGAAATACCGGCAGAAAGTATTTTATGTCTGCTCCATAAAATATTGCGAATAATGAAGATAACACTAAGAAAGCAGTTTCTGATTTGTACTTCTTGAAATTTAATTTTATTATTTTAAATAACAAAGGAGATATTAATACTAGCATCAATAGCATTCTCATAACTACCTGTTCCCTTAATGGATGCAGGAAGGAAATATTTGATGGGTTTTTACCCAGGGAAACAATGGCTACTGCTCCTATGAATCTTAATAATGAATAAAACGGAAAGTTAAAATAATAATAATCTATCAGCAGGGCAAGACTAATTCCTACAAGGGCAGCAGCTTTAAAATAAATCAGCTCTTTTAGTTTTTTGTTCAGCAAGAATGAAAGAACGAAAAAAATCGCGTATGGAATAGTACCCCACCATAAGCTGATAGCAATACCTAATGAGAAACCAGAGAGTATCAGATTTTTTAGAGAGTTAGTTTTGTTGTATTTCTTAATTTGAAAATAAGAAAGGAGGATGAAGAAAGCGACTGCTGTCAAGGGAGCGATCCAGATGGATGAATAGTAAACAATAGGCGAGAAAGCATAGATTAGGAATGATTTCAGATTTTTAGTTTCATAATAAAGTAATAAGCCTATCAAGACCAACCATAGAATATTTAATAGTTTGATGCTAACTAAACTTGAGAATAGTTTTAGCCCTAATGATAAGTACAAAGGATATGTAAATGAATGCGGATTGTGGATGTTTGAGATGCTAATACCGGCAATATCCTTGGCCGAGGTTATATAATGAGTGGAATCGTCCAGTTCAATCGCCCAGGTTTCAAAGAACAATCTAGATGAAATTAAAGAGAATAAGGCTAAGATTGCAATAAATCCCAGGATTACTTTATATCTGGTTTCCATTTGGATTTAGACTGGTATATCTCTTTTAAAGCTTTCCAAAAACTATATAAATTCTAATTAAGACGAACAGCGTATGGTTTTGGAATCTCTTATCACTGCGCCTACGGCTGAAAAGAAGCCCTGGGACCTATTTTTTATCGGTTTCCTGTATGCTAGCGTAGCAATGTTTTTGAGCGTCTGGGTTTTTAGGGAGGAAGCTAGTTTAGTCATGATCCTCTTAACTGTGATAGCATGTTTGCCCCTTGTTCACAAAACGTTCAAACTTGAGGAAGAGAAAGATACAAAAATAACCAAAGAAAGGACATTGTTAAAGGAACATGGAAAGGCCATAACTTTCTTTATGTTCATGTTTATGGGATTTGTTTTTGCTTTTGCAATATGGTATGTTTTTTTACCTGATAATATTGTTGCTACGGTGTTTGCAACCCAAATTAAAACAATAAAAAGCATTAATATGCAGATTGCTGGGGTTGGCGTAAGCGGCAATAGCGCAGTGGACTCTGCCGTCAGCGGCGCAGGCGGGATATTCATGCAGATTCTATCAAATAATATCAAAGTGCTTTTATTTTGCATATTTTTTGCATTTTTTTACGGGGCTGGCGCAATTTTTATACTTGCTTGGAATGCTTCTGTTATAAGCGCGGCTGTTGGTAATTTTATTAGAGAAAATATTAGTGCGTATGCGGCTGCGTCTGGATTGACTAATGTTGCTGGATATTTCCATGTTTTTTCCTTGGGTTTATTAAAATATTCAATACATGGAATTCCTGAAATCTTGGCATATTTTATAGGGGGGTTGGCTGGAGGAATCATAAGCGTAGCAGTAATAAGACATGATTTTAACACAGATTCATTCAAGAGAATATTAACAGATGCTTTTGATTTGATTCTTGTTGCTGTCTTTGTATTATTAGTTGCTGCATGGATTGAAGTGTATATAACTCCGGCTTTGTTCTGATGGAAAATAAGATAGATGAAAGAAAAGCAAAACTGAAACTAGTTTTATCTAACAAGAAGTCCCTGCTAATTTATGTCATACTATTTATAATTATTTTATCCGGGGTTTTTATAAGAACTGCTGGAATTCAAAATCTGCAAGGAAAATACATGTTATCCATGGATGATCCTTATATTTTTTTAAGATATAGTGAGTATATAGCTGAACATGGAAGTTTGATGGAGGTTGATAACCTAAGATATGCGCCTTTGGGAATTGAAACAGATAAA
>JACOZS010000011.1 GCA_016181215.1 Candidatus Woesearchaeota archaeon | reverse complement strand
AACCAAAAACAAATTAGTATTTTGGTATACTCATAGGTAAGCAATTATAATATATGTTGCTAAAAGCATCCATATCAAGTTTTCCACAACCTTTTTCCATGTTAATGGAATCTTAATATCAACGCCGCAACATCCGCAATTATCTATCTTTTTTCCCTGAATTAAAGGAATAACTGTAAATATTGTGGCTATTCCAAATAAACCCAAAGCCAAGAAAGAAGAAAACACCATCTTAATCTCAAATATTAACAATAATCCAACAACAAGTTCTATAAACGGCTGGATATAACACAAAAACAATAATTTTTTAGGTAATATCCCGTAAGCCTTTGTAATATTAGCGAACCCCTTCAAATCTTTAATCTTTAAACAGGAAGTTATTACAAATAAAAGACCTATTACTATACTAAATACTCTAGCTAAAATTAAGTTGAACATTACTTTCTTCCCTCTAAACTAATTGCACCTGCGCCTGAAAAACTGAGACTTAACAATGCGCAGATTACCACCAAATTGTTAAATAAACCTGGCCATGCCCCCTGCGGCAGGTTATAAACAAATATCCCAACAAGAGGTATTACCAACAACCATAATGAAGCCCATCTTGTTAATAAGCCCAATAATAAAAGTATTGCTCCAAGAAGTTCAGCTACCATCAGTAGCACAGCAAAAAACATTGCCATTGGAAACCCCAATCCCTCTAAAAAACCAGCAGTTTGGCCTAATCCAAGCAATTTTGTGACACCTGTGTAAAAAAACAACGCAGCAAGTCCTAGTCTCAATACAAATGTTGAATATTCACTCCAAGTCATGTTCACTGACAGCAATTTTAGATATTTAAATCTTTCCCAATTATTTTTATCTTAAATTAGAACAACAGAATAACTTACATTAGAAACATTTTTAAATGCTTCTTTTACATATAGGTTTAACCAATGAAGCCTGTTGAAAGGGTTCGAGGTACTAAATGGCGAATGATAAAGATATTAGCAATAAGGCATATGAAGCTATCGAAATAGCTAGAAAAACAGGTAAAATAAAAAAAGGTTCTAACGAAGCAACAAAAATAATTGAAAGAGGTCTTGCCAAATTGGTTGTTGTTGCTTCAGACGTTAATCCTCCTGAAGTCATAATGCATATAGAACCATTATGCCAGGAAAAAAATGCACCTTTCGTTAAGGTTCCAAGTAAGGAAGAACTTGGGGCTGCGGCCGGCTTGTCTGTTCCTACATCATGCGTCGTGATAATCAAAGAAGGAGATTCTAAAGATATTATAAAAGAACTTAGTGCGAAATGACGCCTCCTCCTAAACAAAAGGAAGAAGAGAAAGCAAAAGGTTCTGTAAATTTTAGTAGTGCATATCCTGCTGTTGTTGAGGAAATTGTAGGTAGAACAGGTACTAGAGGGGAAGTTACCCAGGTAAGATGCAAAATTTTGGAAGGTCCAGACAAAAATAAAATCCTAAGAAGGAATGTCAAAGGCCCTATACGCGAAAAAGACGTTCTGATGCTTAGAGAAACAGAGATAGAAGCCCGTAAATTAATGCAGACAAGAAA
The DNA here is from genome assembly GCA_016181215.1 of Candidatus Woesearchaeota archaeon. Lineage (GTDB taxonomy): Archaea > Nanobdellota > Nanobdellia > SCGC-AAA011-G17 > JACOZS01 > JACOZS01. The sequence continues at coordinate 1,074 of JACOZS010000011.1, read as the reverse complement.
AGGTTAAAATGGCAAAATGCGGTTTTTGTGGTAGGGAATTGGAAAAAGGCACCGGTATTATGTATGTTTATAAAACAGGGAAGACAACTAATTTTTGTTCTTCGAAATGCAAAAAAAATCTTGTTGATCTGAACCGCAATCCAATACACGTAAAATGGTCAGAAAGATACAAAAAATAAGAAAGAGAGGAGAAGATCTGTTTGATGTCATAAAAAAAGATCTAAACAGGGTATTTAATAATCTTACAAGAAATGTCGATAAGCATGTCAACAAAACAGTTGAAAATGTCTTGTACAAGACAAAGATGGATTTCAAGAATCCTAGACTGGATATAACACAAAACGAAAAAAATGTTGAAATTAATGTTAGTCTTCCAGGAATTAAAAAGAAAGATATTATCTTAAATCTTACCAAGGATCGTGTTGAAATAACCGCAGAACATTCAGAGTTCAGAAAGCAAAAAAAGCCCACAAGTTATATGGAATCTCAAGAACATATGGGATTTTATCGGGTGATAACTCTCCCTTCAGATCTTGATGTTGATAACTCAGAGGCTAAATTTTCAGATGAAAACCTGAAACTAATAATCCCAAAGATAAAGAAGAAACCAAAAAAGCCCCTAGTTATTCGTTAAGTTTTTTATGGTAAGTCGGTATAATTAAATCAGTTGTATTCATCAAATTCTCGCAACCCCTGCATAAATAAGGATTTATTCTCGCACTCTTCAAAATTATATCATTGCAGCTAATGCACTTTCTTCTTTTCATTTTCACCTTATAGGCACAGATATCCTCTTTCCCTTTGGCCCATTTTCAGCTTCATCTAGTTCGAAAAGCGCTTCTCTTTCCTGTTCAATCTCGCTTTCGTTCACTATCTCTAGCTGAAAAAGTTTTTTATTCTTCTTCATAATACCCCCTCATAAACCCTTCTTCTTCTGTAGTAATTTCGTCGTCTTCTAGCAGCTGCGCCCTGAATTCTGCTTTGTATATATCCTCATCTTCCTCAAAGAAGTTGTCTTCATTGATTTCCGATTTCATATATCCCCCCTCATCCTCTTTATTCGAGTATAGAAAT
>JACOZS010000010.1 GCA_016181215.1 Candidatus Woesearchaeota archaeon | reverse complement strand
CCCTCTCTAACATCCTCTCCTGTTAGCGTAGTTTCCCCATTAATCTTATTTCTCTTGATGTAATTATTAATGCTTCTTGTTAATGCCGTATAAAATCCAGCTAAATGGGTTCCCCCCTCTATAGTGTTTATATTATTTACATAGGTATACACATTCTCAGAATAACCATCATTATATTGTAATGCTGTCTCAACTGTAATGCTATTCTCCTTATTCAGGTATACGACATCATGCAAAACTGTTTTGTTTTTGTTTAACTCTTTAACAAAACTTGAGATGCCTCCATCAAACTTGAAGGTCTCTTTTTTTTCTACTCTTAAATCGCTGAATGTTATTTCTAATCCTTTATTCAAAAAAGCCAATTCCCTTAATCTCTTAGCTAAAATATCGTAATGAAAAGTTGTATCCTGAAATATCAGGTTATCAGGCATAAAAGTAACTGAAGTTCCAGTGCCATTTGCTTCTCCTACAATCTTCACCTCAGTTAGTGGTTTTCCTTCGGCATATTCCTGTTGATATTCTTGCCCATTTCTCTTTACTTTCACAATTAAGTATTTAGATAAAGCATTTGTTACAGAAACCCCTACACCATGTAATCCGCCTGATACCTTATAGTTCTTCTTGTCAAACTTGCCTCCTGCATGTAAAACGGTCATTACAACTTCTAAAGCGCTTTTATTTTCTTCAGGATGTATCTCTACAGGAATTCCTCTTCCATTGTCTTCTACGGTTACAGAGCCGTCCTTATTTATTGAAACTTCCACTTTTGTAGCATAACCAGCAAGATGTTCATCCAAACTGTTATCAACAACCTCATAAACCAAATGATGCAACCCTCTTATCCCAAGATCTCCTATGTACATCGCACTTCTGCGCCTTACTGCCTCTAATCCTTTCATGACTACAATTGAGTCGGCTGTGTATTGTTCACTCATTTTAGTTTCCTAACTAATTTTTCGATTTTTTATTTTAATAAACCCCTAAAAACCGATGATTCTTATTATGAAAAACTACCCAAGTATAAAAAGGTTTCTCAGGTTTAAAATGCATTTAAATGGGTTTATAGGCTGTATAAACACAAAAAAGCATTCAAATGAAGATGAATTGTTCAGCGTGAAGATTCTGCCCTCTACAAGCGCTCTAATGCCCATGAAGAAAGGTTATAAGGCCTATGATTTTTTTAGCTTTTTTATCCAAACCAATGTACCATAGACACAGATACATTTATATACCTCAAGATACATATATATTACGCATGATACAAGAGTGTAGCATATGGAAGGTATTTTGCGAGTTTGCAAGGAATCCAAGCAAGTCATATCAGATTAGAGAACTCTCTAGGATAATAAAATTGGCTCCAACATCAATAAAAATACATTTAAGAAAACTAGAAGAAAATAATTTAATAAAAAAGGAAAAAGTTGGGGTTTATGATGCGTATAAGGTTAACTTTAATAATGAAGATTTCAGGTTCTACAAGAAAATATCAAACCTTATTAATTTAAAAGAGTCCGGCATTATAAAAGAACTAGAAGCTAAGTTTACTCCGGATGTTATTCTATTATTTGGCAGTTATGCTAAAGGAGAGGATACTGAGAATAGCGATATAGATATATTTCTTTTGGCTAAGGAAAAAAAATTAGATTTATCAAAATACGAAAAGCAATTAAATAGAAGGTTTCAATTATTCTTTTCAGAAAATATAAATAATTTACCTAGAGAACTACAAAACAATATTCTTAATGGTATAATACTAAGTGGATTTATAAGATGGAAAACCTGATAAAAATACAGCCAGACAGAGAAAAAGCCAGAAGTCTTGCTGCCTTGGCAGATCTTAGGTTTAATAAATTAAAGGTATATACCGAAGAAAAAGAAATCCCATTGATAATCGAATGGTATTACGAAGTAATAAAAGAACTAATAACGTCCATCTTGTTCATAGACGGATACAAAACATTAAGCCATAAAGATCTGATTAAATACCTGAAGATAAATTTCAAAAATGACTTTTCTTATTCCAATGTAATGTTAATAGATCAGCTTAGAAGGTTAAGAAATGATATTGTTTACTATGGAGTATTTACTGATAGCTCTTATCTAAAGAGAAATAAACAGGATATAATCAACGTAATATCTAAACTATTTGAACTTTGCAATAAAAAACTAACTAATAAACCATGAGAACAATAATACTAGACACAAACATAATTATAGAATGCCTAAGGTTCAAGATAGACCTATTCACAGAGCTCAGAAAACTATGTGATTTTAACTTCGAAATAGCTATTCTGGATAAAACCTTAGATGAATTAAAGGGAAAGCCATTCGAAAACCTTGCCTTAAGCTTAAAAGACAAATTTAGGGTCATAAAAACCAATTCTAGCCTGTCTGTAGACGATATTCTGCTTGCGCATGAAGAAGACATAGTAGCTACTGTAGATTCAGAGCTAAAAGAGAAGCTAAAATCCAAGGGAATTCAAGTGATAACAATAAAGCAAAAAAACCGGTTTATGTGGGCATAATTTATTTTTTCGGATTTGGGGACAGATCCATTTAAAAAGAAAGCTTTATAAATCAAGTCCTGAAACTACAATTAATTTTTCAGGTGCTCTAAAATGTATTACGAAGTAGAAGTTAAGTCTCATATAAG
>JACOZS010000009.1 GCA_016181215.1 Candidatus Woesearchaeota archaeon | reverse complement strand
TTTTAATATTCCTTCTTTCTCCAGCTCTTTTATATATCTAATCGCAGAAGGGAGGGGAATTTCAAGCTTGCGCTCTATCTGCCTAACTCTCAATTTAACGGTTGGGTTAATAAAAAAGGATTCCTTTATCTTTTCCTTGATATTTCTAACTTTCATTTGATATTATATATTATCAACTGATATTTAAAGTTATCGGTTGTTGTTTAGCAAAAGTTATGATTGTGGATAAATAATTGTGAGAATATATAGGGTTCACATTAAGACGAATATCCTCTTTACAGGGAATCTATAAATTAAAAAAAGAAAGGAAAAAGCTGTTAAGCTTTTAACTGCTGGCAGTTACTTTAGGTGAACTGATTGTACCTGTTACAGTGACCTTTGTTCCCTTGAAGTCTGCATAGTCTTCATGGTTGGCTACAACCTTTGCTGCCATCCTTGTGTCAATTGCGTCCCAGCCAGCTACAATCATAGCAACCTTGTCGCCGTTAGCTGCAAGTTGCACAACTGCTTCGCCTGGTCCGTATGGTAGTCCTTCTCCACATGTTGGGAATGTTACTCCCCATAAGTCTGCTACCAACGTGTTGACACATGAATCTCCTAATGCTATTAAGTTGTAGTCTGTTGCGTCAGTTACTTCTTCATCAGTCAAAGTTTGTAGTTTCGCCCATAGTTACATAGACTCTTGCTCCTCTTTGTCTTAGAGGGTATTCAATTGTCAAAGTCTCTGCATCGTTCGTTCCACCAGTTGGATCATACAAATCAATGAAGACTCCATAGTCAGTCATGCCATAGAAGTGATCTTCTTCTTCATCAGGCTCATTTAAGTCTATTGGAGGGGTACTCATAGCTTCAAATGAAGCTCTGTCAATTCCTACTTCGTTGTTTGTTCTGTTTACGAACACTATAGTTATATTCTCATTTGTAGCAGTTGTTCCGCCAACAGTACTTGGCCTGTTCTCATCAAAGTTTTCTGACAATGTAATTACTTTTACTGTCGCGTTGTCTGGGTGGTCACCTGCAGCTAACATTGCTCCTGCTAATGCTCCACCAAAAGCTATTCCAGTCGAACTGTTAGTGGCGTTTGTCATTCTGTAACCAAAGCTTACTCTCGCGTCTTCTCCAAGGTCTATAATACCACCACCATTGACAGTAATTCTGATCTCTTCTAATCCATTCTGGTCAGCTCCAGTGCCGCTTCTGTTTCCTGCAAAAGGTATTCCTAAAGCAGTTTTGTTAGCGTTGCCACCACCAATACTTCCATTACCATTCATATCTACGGTTATTGGATAATCTCCACTAATGTTGGCTATATACCCAGTGTAAGTATTTCCACTAAACACTAGCTCAAACCTACCTTCTGATAAGGAAACGTTGTTTGCTGCAGTTGCGCTCGCGTGGTCTCTTCTTGTGTAAATAAATTTCCTTGTTCCAATTGCTTCATCATCAAATAATATCTCTTTATTAGAGGTATCAATTGATCCGTATCTAACAACATTTGTGAAAGCAGTGTCATCAAACTTAGCAGATTTCTGGTTGCTCAATAAAAAGTAGTCATCGTCACCAATGTTAAATGTCTGGTTTGCTATATCATCTGCAACTTGTCCAGTAGTACTGGTTGTATTCAAACCACCTTCTACAAATACCAAATCATCGTCATTATCTCCATATTTGAAGATATTGCCTTCGTTTGTCAAGAACGGAACTTTGTAAATTTGTCCTTGTCTGTTTTCGAATTGTATGTTATACTCATCGTCTCCAGAAGGCTCAAATTTAATTATGCTTGTTCCTGTGTCAGATAATCCTTCATATCTGATATCCCACTTGCTTCCAATCATTCCTTCAGGTTCATCTAAGTACTCGCGTACTCCATGACCAGCAGAAACATAAAGGTCAGTGCTTCCAGGTAATGCATCAGCTTGTAGTCTGTATTTAATGAATTGTATTTCTAATTGTGTAGAGGTTAATTCATTAGCTTTCATTTGTACATAGCCGTCTTCAATATTTTCATTATCAACTTCTAATCTTTGTTCGAAGGCGCTGTCGCTGTCTGTATAATCATTGTCTCTTACCAAAAGCTTGGTTGCTCCGACATATAATTCTACTATGTCTCCGCTTCCAGCTTCTCCGGCTTCGTTGCTTACAATATCAGATACTCCGACAAGAGTGCCATCTTTAAGCACTTCAGTTTCTCCTTCTACCAATTGATCAGTAATCTCTCCGTTTACATTCAAAGTTACTGTCTCAGGGCTTACGTCTGAAATAATAACGACTTCTACTCTGTAGTCTTTTCCGCCAACAGTGTAGGTCTTTACTTCTCCTTCTTCCAAAGTATCGAACGCAGCTCCGCCCAACATGACTAGTTCTACATCATCTGCAGAAGTATCCACTGTTGTATCAACTACGCTGTAAACTTGTCCTAAGATTACGATTTCTTCATCTTCCAAATCATCAAGTTTACCAGATACAATATCAGATTCTAAGCCTTCTTCAAATTCTAATTCATATTCAAAGAACGCCTGACTTGCATTGGAACCTTCTCTAATGAACATGTAGTCTCCTACATCTTCTACTCTTTCATCATTTTCTGTAAAGTTCACAATAGGATCAAACTGAAGGTCTAATTCAGTTGAGAAGAACCTTAAATACTGGTTCCATTCAGTACTACCTCTATCAGTTGTGATAGTGCCTCCTCTTAAACCTTGTAATTCGACTTCTGTTAAAGTCTCTCTTACGTCTCCAGCTCTTTCTCTTAATTCATATAAATCAGAACCGTCGCCAATTTCAACAGCATCTCCGCTGATACTTACCGCTCCAGCGGCTGAACCAGCTATACATGTCTTGCTTTCGAATTGCAAATCAGATGCTATATCAATTCCACCTAAAGTATCGCTTGCAGCTGCTGCCTTACCGACAACAAACGCATTTGAAGCATCATACACACCACTTTTTACAAACGGGCTTGGATAATCTGCCAAGTCTAAGGCCATCGCACCAGTTAAAGTCGCACCTAACATCACTGCACCAGTACCAATAGCTGCCATCTTTTTTATGGCTTTTCTCAATCTTTGCATTAACAAACACCTCCGATTTTTTAATTTTTTTAATTTTTTTTGTTTTGCAAGCATCAACTCTCTTTAAGAGATGCTACTAAATTCTAAATCTACTCAAAAACCTGCGTTTATAAACATTTAGATGCTCCATCATATAATTAACCTATTCTTTATTATTATTTTGAGGTTATAGCCCCTATAGACCAATTTTAAGCCATTTAATCAGTAAAACCTGCGTTACCACTTTTATTTAATTACTGCATATCTTTAACCGGGTTTCTATAAACAACCCAGCCTCGCTGATAGGAATATTGCTAGTTAACCCTCTATTGCACCCCCCTATCCTAATAACCTCTTTTTCCTCATAAACTGCCTTAAATTCGTATTTAGCTCTTTTATCCACAGTATTATCCAATATAGCCTTAACCTCTTTATTTAGAACACTACACTCGTTTTGTTGTACACATTTCACTATTAATCCTCTTACATCATCATTGCCAACATTATACCTTAATATTGCTGTCAGCAGATTGCTTGTCTGTATGTTAGTTCTAAGCTCAGGCAGTACATTGTCCTTATTCATTGAAAATCTTAAAAAAACCAGTCCTATCAGTATAAGTAATATAACTATAATCATAAGTCCTATTGTCTCGCTCTGCCCTTTCATCTGTATACCTCAATATTCAGCCTTCCAACCCTAAATACGTCTTTTTCTGGAAAATAAATAGGATATATGCTGGAAACCTTGATGCTTTCCATTGCCTTAATAGGTTTATTCTCGTATAAAACCCAGTATTTACAATTCTCAGGATATTCTAAGGAATTATAGAAAACAGGGGTACATTCATTATTGTTCTTGATTGCTGGATAAACCTGTTCAGCCCATATCTTCCTATATCCCCATTTGTTTCTGTAATATTGCAGTTTGTCCTTGCTAAAGCTTTTGAACAAAGTGAGTTTTGTGCTGTCTAAACAAGCATCTGTATCATCACACCCGATCTCAGGTAAGGACGCAACAGATACCAATAAAATAGAACTTTCCTGCTCGCTTATCTCTCCGCCAACATCTTGTAGTCCTTGATAAACAAATTTATAATAAAGAAATAATCCAAGCCCGAATAGTATTACTATGGCAAACAAAACCATTATGTTTTCTCCCATCTCCAGCTGTCCTTTAGTACGTTTTGGCGCAGTCATTCTTCTCAAGCAGATCATTTTGTTTCTCTATATTGGTTCTTATTTCATATAAAGAAGCCTTGGTCTTTTGTTTAGTAAAAGTATCTAATGTACCGGCAATGCTAACTAATTTGCTCCTGCAGTCTTCTCTGGGCTCCTTCAGTAATAAAAAATTAGCTTTGCTCTTGTATAAAATACTGAGATTTCCTAATCTTCCTAAAGCCCTTTCTTTAACGCACTCGTAATTATCAGGATTAAATATTGCTCCTATCAGCATCTCCTCTCCTAAATAAAAACTTTCAATGTTTTTGTCAAAAAACTTCAGATTGTTATTGGTATAATCCACATATATTGTTCTTGAGTTCGGAATATTTTTCTTTACCTCATTATTATTGTTTATTTTGTTGAAGAAAACAAACACCACCATATCAGATTCAGAAGTGCTGGCTCTTATTTTTTTAAAATCTATTTT
>JACOZS010000047.1 GCA_016181215.1 Candidatus Woesearchaeota archaeon | reverse complement strand
GGTAGGAGCTGTTTTAGTACCAAACAAACAAGGCAATGGCACAATTTCTTTTGAACAACCGGAGATTATTTTAATTTATAAAGGGCAGCAGTATAAAGTGCCGCTAAAATGCCTGTATTTTGATGGAAGCGATGATGGTGCTGAAAACGGACAGCTGGTTGAATTTGGTTCTGGATATAATGGATGTTTCAGAATAATTCCTGCTATAAGCCAGGGCGGTACTGGAAATATTGTGGCTGCCGGGTTATTTTTAAGCGAGAGGGTAAGAAGAACATTCATGGCTAATTATTATACTGACAACGTTCCGCTTGCTGTTTATGGCGGCGGGATGGTAGGGCCCATAAAAATCTGGGAAGTGAAATATCCTTCGAATATTAAGTTCAGATCAGAATATCTGAATACAACCTGGCCGGCAAGAGGACTTTATGCTATTGATTAGTATTTACCAAGAAGGTCAAATAATTTTATTCTTAACAAGTCAAAGAACATTTTTATTGGATCTTTTATAGGATTAAGCTTTGAAGTTTGGAAGGAGTGTTCTTTTCTTAAATGTATTGGGACTTGTGCTATTTTGTAATTGTATTTTTTAGCAAGAAACAGCAATTCTACGTCGAAGCCCCACCCGAATATTCTTTGCTTCTGAAATATCTTTTTAGCGACTTCCCGATCAAAACATTTTATGCCACATTGAGTATCTGCATAGTTTAGACCCATTAAGAGGGCACATAATTTAAGAAACACTTTTGCCATTATTCTTCTATGTAACGGAGGGCGGACTTCTACTATTGCTCCTGGAACTGAACGGGAACCTATTGAGACCTTGGCAGATTTATTTGCATCCACTAAGGTCTTTATATTAGAAGGTGGGTAAGCAAGATCAGCATCCATGAAAATTATTTTTTTACCCTTTGCCTTAAGAACACCCTGTTTTACAGAATATCCTTTGCCCCTGTTCTTGTCATTATTTATTAAAATAACTTTCTTGTTTGGATAATCTTCAATTATGTTTCTAGTCAAATCTGTTGAACCATCGTTTACAACTATGATTTCATAATTTGGAAACTCCTTTTCCAGGAACTTAGAAGTTTCATCTAGAGTTTTCTTGATATTTTTTTCCTCATTATATGCCGGAATCACTACTGATATATTTGGTTTATTCATAGAACCTCTGAATTCTTTAAGAGTAAACTAAGGTTTTTTAAAGCTTTCTTGTTGTTATGAAAAGACATATAAATTATATGTTCGGAGCTGGAATATGCTAAACTTAGAATATGGGTGGTTTTTGCTTTTTGCTGTTAGTTTTCTAGCTACCTTGATATTGACTAAGATATGGATTAAAATAGCGATAAGAGAAGGGCATGTTGTAAAAGATGTGAATAAATATGGAAATAAAATGATTCCGTATTCTGGTGGCGTGGCTGTGATGAGCGGATTTGTATTTAGCGTCATGATATACATCGGAATATCTGTTTTTTATATTAAGAGGCCTACCCATCTTGTTGAGATGTTTGCAATATTATCTTCTTTGCTTATCATTAGTTTTATAGGATTTTTGGATGATAACCTTGGTGGGTGGAGAAAAGGACTGAGAAGGTGGCAAAAGCCCCTGCTGACTTTGCCTGCTGCTTTGCCTTTGATGGCGATAAAGGCAGGAGATACTGCGATGAGCATTCCTTTTATAGGAAGAGTTGACGCAGGATTTCTTTATCCCTTAATTCTAGTTCCTCTTGGGATTGTTGGAGCCAGCCAAGGATATAATATGCTTGCCGGGTTAAATGGTTTTGATGCAGGGATAGGCGCGATTGTCCTCAGCACATTAAGTTATGTTGCCTGGAAAACAGACCAACAGTGGCTGGCCATATTTGTACTGTGCATGGTGTTTGCTCTGCTGGCATTTTTATATTATAACTGGTATCCTGCAAAGGTTTTTTCAGGGGATACTTTGATTTATGCTTTAGGGGCGCTGATAGCTGCTGTGGCAATTGTAGGAAACATGGAGAGGGTTGCCTTAATTTTGTTCATACCCTACTTTTTAGAATTATTAATCAAACTAAGAGTCAAATTAAGATCAGAGTGTTTTTTGATACCAGATAAAAACGGGACTATCAGGCCGCCTGAGAGGATAGGAAGTCTTACGCATGTTATGGCTAGATTTTTAAGCAAGTTTACTAAAAATTTGATGGAATATCACGTAGTGATTGGATTTTATGTTCTTGAACTAATACTTGTTATAGCAGCTTTGAATTTACCACGATGAAATTTTCAGTAATTATTCCGTTTAGGAAACTGGATGAATATGCGAAAGAGGCAGTAGACGGAGTTCTAAAACAGGGATATAAAGATTATGAATTAATATTATTACCAGATGAGAAGATAGAGAATAAGTGGAAAAACAAGAAGATCAAGATTATAGTTACAGGAGCGGTTAAACCTGCCAGAAAAAGAAATATTGGAAGCAGGAATAGTAAAGGAGAGTTATTGGCATTTGTAGATTCTGATGCTGTTGCCAGAGAAGACTGGCTGGAAAACAGTTTAAGATACTTTAAGGATAAAAATATTGGGGCTGCTGGAGGACCGAATGTAATACCTAAAGGTGCAAATTTATGGGAGCATGTTTCTGGAGACATATTAGGAAGTTTTGCTTGCGGCACTGCATCCATAAGGTATAAAGTTTATAATCGAGTGAAGGAGGTTAAAGAATTACCAAGCTGCAATTTACTTGTAAGAAAAGAGGCGTTTATTAAATTAGGAGGCTTTGATGAAACTTTGTTAACTGCTGAGGACAGCAAACTTTGTTTTGATTTAAAAGAGAAACTTGGGATGAAGGTGATTTATGGTCCTGATGTTTTGGTTTATCATCATAGGAGAAATTCAATACAAGGACATTTAAGACAGATGTGGATTTATGGGAGAGATATTGCATGGCTGTTAAAGAAAGAGTTTAAGTTATGGAAACTGTATTACGGATTACCAAC
>JACOZS010000032.1 GCA_016181215.1 Candidatus Woesearchaeota archaeon | reverse complement strand
TGGAGACGCGGCAGAAGCAGAATGGCGCAGAGTAGACGATAACCTGAAAAAAGCATTAGAATCTCCAATAGAAGAGTGGAACCGATTTAAAGAAAAAGCGCAGGCAGAAATAAACAGGCAGCAGGATATATTTACAGACATGGCGAAAGGCAGAGTATGCGATGCCTATAATAAAGCACAAAAAAGCGACTCATATAACGTTGGGGCAATGATGGAAAGCCTGCGTGTGGAAGTTGAAAATATAATAAGGCCACTTGTAACCGCAACAGTACAATTAGTAGCATCCCCATTACAATCCATTCCTTATGTCGGAACAGTTTTATATTCTTTGGCAATCTCCCAGGCACCAGAACCCTTAACCAAAAATGCAGCAAGAAACGCAATTAAAACAGCACTTAAAAGATGTGATGAAGATGTTCAATTGCCGCCAGTACAAACCCCAACAACTACAGAAGTAACCAAGCAAGTAATACAACAAGTAGCTCCTGTAATAACCAAGCCAGCACAAAATACTTTCCCAGAAGGTCCTATAGGTACATCAGCACCAACAATTCCTGAAGGTCCAATTGGAGGAAGTGGTATAGGACAATCCCCACAGCCATAATACATAATCTTTAAAAACCCTAATCCAAATTCTAGATTATGCCCAAAAAGAGAACTAAAAAATCTAAACCAGTTTTTACAATAAGAACCGCTTTACTAATTGCAGTTATAATAATCGCATTTTTCATAATAGGTAATCTTGCCGAAGTTCTGACTAAAGATCAAAAAAAAGACGTAACTAAAGTGGATATATTCTCCATAGAAGGGATAACTGGGGATTTGGTCTCTGTAAAAGGAATCAAGCTGGGAGACGATGCAGAATATGTTAAAAAAGAACTTGGAAACCCAGATATTCAATCCTTACATCCACCAAACATAGTCAATTGGGAATATGCAGAATCTTTAGATCTGCCAAGCACAGGATTGTTAATTCACATGGAAGCTGGAATAGTAACAAGAATCTCTGTTTTCAAACCGCTTGAAAAATCAATGAAAACAAAAATGGACTATACCAAAGAAGAACTATACAGAAAGTTCGGTGCTCCGGACAAAACAAGGCTGGAAAAAGTTCGTAACAGGGCACAAATAGTGGCAACATACGAAAAATTAGGATTTGAATTTATACTAATAGGCAGCGACTTAACAGGGTTTGTTATAATGTACCCTATCTAATTATCTTATTTTTGCTCCGTTATCTATATCCTTATCCACAGTCAACAAAATAACCTTTCCATCCTTTTCAGCAGCTAATAACATTCCTTCTGATTTTACCCCTCTTAATACAGCGGGTTTTAAATTTGTAAAAACAACTATTTTCTTTCCAATAAGATCATCTTTTTTATAATGTGTTCTTATGCCAGCAACTAAAGTAACTTCTTTATTACCAAGATCCACGTTAAGAACATACAATTTATCAGCTGTAGGATGGTCTTCCGCGCTTTTAATCTCTCCAATCCTGAAATCCAATTTTTCCCAGTCATTAAATTCTATTTCACCCATGATCCCACAAACAAAGCTTCTCCTTTTTGAACTTTTCCAGATTTCAATAAATTTGACTTAGCTTGATCTAATCCAGTCTTCTTTACACCAAGTTTGCAAAACAGCTTTTCAGCCGTTTCCGGCATAAATGCCTGCAGTAAGATAGCTATAATTCGGATATTATCTAGCACAGTATACAACACATTCACTCTATTGAATTCAACACTCCACGGTTTTTTATCATCCAGATACTTATTTAATTTATCGACATGATTAAATATTTCAGCAAGCGCATTATGTAGCTCATATTCCCCAACATAATCCTCTATTTTTTTAACATCAAAATTAATTTCATTTTTGCCCCTTGGAATATTCCCATCATAAAATTTTTCCACTAAACTCAAAGTCCTGTGCACTAAATTGCTCAGATTTCCTGCCAGTTCTCCGCTTCTTCTTTCTTTCAAAGCACCTTCACTAAATTCACCATCATCACCAAAAGGAATATCTCTTACTAAAAAGTACCTTAATGCATCTGTCCCATAAACCCTTGCTAATTCTACAGGATCAATCCTCAATCCAGAAGCCTTGCTTAATTTCTCTCCCTTTAAATTGATAAAGCCATGCACTACCACTTTTGGAATGTCTAACTTTAAAGACTTTAAAATAGAAAACCATATTGCAGTATGATGCCAGACAATATCAGGCCCAATAACATGTGTTGCCGGCCAAAAGTTTTCATATTTTTTTTCAGGGTAACCTATAGTGGTTAAATAATTATTAAGGGCTTCCGCCCAAACGAACTCTATTAGCTTTTTGTCAAAAGGCAGCGGGATACCCCATTTTACTTCCTTCCTGCTGATGCTTAAATCTTTTAACGGAACTTTTAACCTGTTCAATATCTCTTTTCTCTTTTTTTCAGGCCAAATACTCTCAGGATTATCTTTTAAATATTCTATTAGAAATTTTTGATACTTGCTTAATCTGAAGAAGTAACTTTCTTCTTTTAAGATATCAACCGGTACTTTATGTACTGGACAGTTCCCATCTACCAAATCCTTTTTAGTATAGTAAGTTTCGCAGTCTACACAGTAAGGTCCGGCATAAACTCCTTTGTAAATATCACCATTATTATTTAAGTTATTTGCTATATGCTGGGCAACTTTCTTGTGCCTGGCCTCTGTAGTCATGATAAAATCATCATAAGAAATATTTAGAACTTTGCATAATTCTTTAAAGCCATTGGATATTTC
>JACOZS010000069.1 GCA_016181215.1 Candidatus Woesearchaeota archaeon | reverse complement strand
CCTAAAGCGATGAGATTCTGGAAGCATATTTCTTATTATAAGAACAACATCAGAAGATTTACCTTGGGTAACGGTTATTGAGGTTGACTGCAGTTTTAAGGCCTCTTGGGATTCGCCGAATAGTTTTTCTATTTCTGAGGATGTGGATTCCATTATTGACCTGCGCTGCTCTTCTAAACCCCCAAAAATTGAATAGACCCATCTTAATCCTAAAGTTAGCAGAACTATACCTATAACTACGATTATAATGGTATTCATAGAAAGCTCTATTGCACCTCTTTTCTTTACCATACAAACTAGGCATAATTAAGAATTAATAAAGGTTTCTATAAAAGAATGGGGCCGGCAGGATTTGAACCTGCGACACGCGGCCAGTAGAGATATTCTCTCAATTCTGTTCACCGGCTTCAGCGGTGTACTCTCCCAGGCTGAGCTACAGCCCCATAAACCAGAAAACCAGATGAATGTTTTTAAAGGTTTCCAAAACCTATTTAAATTATGTTTCTAGAAACCGAGACATGGATTTACCAAAAGAGTATAATTTTAAAGAAGTAGAGAAGAAATGGCAGAAACGTTGGGGAAAAGATAAACTTTACAAGTTTGATCCAAAAAGTCAAAAGAAAATATTCTCTATTGATACTCCTCCTCCCACAGTTTCAGGAAATATGCATATAGGTCATGCTTTTTCTTACGCGCATGAGGATTTTATCGCGAGATTTAAAAGAATGAATGGTTATAACGTGTGGTATCCTTTTGGAACTGATGATAACGGACTGCCGACAGAGAGACTTATTGAAAAAATAAAATCAGTAAAAGCAAAAGATATTAGAAGGGACGAATTTATTAAATTATGCTCTAAAACATTGAAGGATATTAGACCTGATTTTATTGATGACTGGATTAAACTAGGGATGAGCTGTGATTTTACAGAGATTTATAGTACTATAGATGAACAGTCAAGGAAAATATCGCAGAAATCATTTATAGACTTGCATAAAAAGAAATTAATTTATCAAGAAGAAACTCCTGTAAGCTGGTGTACTACGTGCAATACTGCGATTGCGCAGGCTGAGTTTGAAAATAGAAAATTAAACAGCCATTTTAATGATGTAGTTTTTTTAGTAGGTACTAAAGAGATTCTAATTTCTACGACAAGACCAGAACTATTACCGGCGTGCGTGGCAGTTTTTGTTAACCCCAAAGATAAGAGATACAACAAACTGGCTGGGGAGAAAGCCAAGGTTCCATTATTTGATTATTATGTTCCAATCTTAAAAGATGAGAGGGTTGATATAAATAAAGGATCCGGAGCAGTTATGTGCTGCACTTTTGGAGATATGGTCGATGTGGAATGGTGGAGAGAGTATAAATTACCGTTGAAAGTAACGATTACAAAAGATGGATTAATGAATAATGAGGCAGGGAATTACGAAGGATTAACAATAAAGAAAGCCAGGCATAAAATAATTGAAGATTTGGAGACAAATGGATTATTAAAAGAAAAGAGACAGATTACACATAATGTTAATGTGCATGATAAATGCGGCACAGAGTTAGAGATTCTTAAAACAAAGCAGTGGTACATCAGGATTATGGACAATAAGAAGAAACTGATTGAGCAAGGAAAGAAAATTAAATGGCATCCTGAATATATGCTAAAAAGATACATAAACTGGGTTGAGAATTTACAATGGGACTGGTGCATTTCAAGACAGAGATTTTTTGGGGTCCCGTTTCCGGTTTGGTATTGTAAAAAGTGCAATGAAGTTAAGATAGCTGAAGAAAAAGATTTACCTATAGATCCGCTGTATGACAAACCGAAAGGAAGATGCAACTGCGGCTGTTCTGAATTCGTGGGAGAGAATGACGTTATGGATACGTGGGCCACTTCAAGCGTTACCCCGCAAATAGTTCTTGACTGGGATAAGAAGGGCAAGGTGCCAATGAGTTTGAGGCCGCAAGGCCATGACATCATAAGGACTTGGGCATTTTATACAATCGTAAAAAGTTACTATCATTTTAATGAAGTTCCTTGGAAGGACATAATGATTTCTGGCTTTGTTACATTGCAAGGAGAGAAAATGAGCAAATCTAAAGGCAATGTAATTAATCCACAGGATATTTTTGAGAAATATGGGGCTGATGCCTTGAGGTTTTGGAGCGCTTCCATGGAGAAAGAGGTGCAGGCCGGATTAAGAACTATTATCAAATTATGGAATGCCAGCAAGTTTAGCATTATGAACTTACAAGATTACAAACTAGAGAAACCAAAAAAAATGGAGGTTATTGATAAGTGGATTTTAGGCAAATTAAATAAAGTTATTAATGAAAGCATGGAATTCTTTAATAAATTTGATTACAGCAAGAATAAGATGGAAGTAGAAAGATTTTTCTGGAATACTTTTTGTGATAATTATCTGGAAATTATTAAGAATAGGTTATACGGGGGAGATAAGATAAAGAGATTAAGCGCGCAGTATGGATTGTATACCACCCTGCTTAACATAATGAAAATGTTTGCTCCGATAATGCCGCACATTACAGAAGAGATATGGAATTTATACTTTAAAGATAAGGAAAAAGTTGAGAGTATTCATACTTCTGAATGGCCCATTTATGACAAGAAATTTGAGGATGGAAACATTGAAGAGATAGGAGATAAATTCGTGGAAATTCTTGGAAAAATAAGGCAGTTCAAGACCTCAAATAAAATTAGTTTGAAGACTGAAGTTAGTTTAACTCTGGAAAAGAAAGAGTATAACTTGTTAAAAGAAGCTTTAGCCGATTTAAAAGCAGTAGCTAATGCCAGGGAAATAAAAGAAGGAAAATTTAATATTACTCTCTGCTAAGATACTATTTATAAAATCTAGCATAAAAAGCGCCTAATTCACCAACAGTGTTTGGTTGACTACCTGATGGTTTCTGACTACCCATCTAAGGATGATGTCCAAATTGTGCATCTGCAGGTATACCTAAACCTATTTGTAATTCGTCATGAAGTGCATGAATAAAATCAAAAAAACTTTCAGATGATTTTAAAACTCACTTTAAACTCTTATGGAAAATCGCTAAATCTTGACTTTAGTGGCAACCCCCACTACTTAACTATACACACGATGCCTTTGATTTTTTCGGCTTCGCCGAACGTTGCACTAAAAATCAATCCCTCCAAGTATTCGGGAGAATAGAACAGGAATTGTACTCAAACTTGTGACCGAAAATTCTAATGTTGTTATCTTCGTTAAAATCATAAAAGAAAACACTAATGAAATGCTTCGCACTTCACCTAACAAAATTTAGGCACAATAAAAGTGAGCCGTCTTACAGAAGCTTCATAGCTTCCATAGTATTGATAACTCTTATCCGCGATTGCTTCTTTAAGTCTGCATCGTTTGACCATATAATACTTCCCTTGTAAGCAAGTGCGCAAGCAACAAAGAGAGCATCGTTGATATCAATATCTTTTACGATAAGGTATGCTTCTTGACGATGTGGTTCAAGCACTTCAGAAGGAACAATATTTACCTTTCTCAGAATCAAGGCGAGGAGCTCGTTGAATTCATCTGCACTCATCCTAGATTTACGAAATATCTCATCTTTATGTTTTTTTGCTTCCTCAAAAATATATTCAGGGAATAAGAAGATTCCTTCGTATTCTAGAATCAACTTCCGTGTCTTTGAATCTCTTATCAATGCAGAAAAAAGGATGTTCGTATCAAGAACTACTTGCATCTAAGAACCTCTTTGTTGCAGATGCTGTTATCTCCTTGCTGAACTCTTTAACCTCCTTTGCCGAGAGCTTGCTCTTTTTAGCAAGTTTTTCAGCCAGCCGTAAAATTTCAAGACGCTCTTGGATAGCTCTCCTTGCTACTTCGCTCCATTTGACTTCAGAGAAGTGCTTCATATCCTTCTGAACTTCGTCCGGTATAGATAAGGTCATGTTTCCCATAGTATCACCACACATAATTATGTGGCAATACATATATAAAGCATCCGATTTCCAATCGTCTCTGACTAGCGGGCGAAGCCAGTACAGTAAGCTATTTTTATACTAAACTAAAAGAAGGAAAATTCGAGATAAGGCTTTAGGATGGAAAACTTTATATATAAGTTATAGTTTATAAATTATATGAAAACAATAGCATTACAAGAAAGAACATTTGAAATCTTAGAAGAATTAAAAAAAGAAAAAAAGTCTCAGTCCTTTAATGAGCTTATACTCAAACTTGTGACCGAAAATAAAAAAATTCCTAAAAGCATGTTTGGTTCTTTGAAAGGCAAAGACAAAGAGTTTACTACGGAAGAAAGGCATAAAATTTGGGGCGAACATTAATGAAGATAGTCTTTGATACCTTTGCGTGGATGGAATACTTCTTGGGTTCTGAAAAAGGAAAAAAGGTTGGAAAATACTTGAACGATGAAGTAATTACCCCTACCATTGTGTTGTTAGAACTGAGTTATCGGGCCGACGCTAAAGGATGGAATCTGATGGAGCATCTAAATTTTATAAAATTAAATTCCGCGATATACCCTATAGATGAAGATTTTATATTGGCTTTTGGAAAGCTGTACAATGAAACAAAAAGGAAAGTTCCGACTATAGGGATTGTGGATATAATCGTTTTGATGACAGCAATAAAAGAAAAAGCAATGGTTCTTACAGGAGATACTCATTTTAAAAATATGCCGAAGGTAATATTTTTAGAATAGTTTATAAATAAACAGCATCAGGTGTTCTTTTTATGTCGAAAGAAAAACTTAAACTAAGAAAATTCATAAGAGATCTGGAAAAACTAAGAGGAAGACATACTGAGCTTGTATCAGTTTATGTTCCTGCTGGCTATGAACTGCAAAAAATAATCAATCATCTATCAGAGGAACAGGGAACTGCTTCCAACATTAAAGATGCGAGAACAAGGAACAATGTTGTCAGTTCTTTGGATAAAGT
>JACOZS010000068.1 GCA_016181215.1 Candidatus Woesearchaeota archaeon | reverse complement strand
CAGGGCAGCAATAATGTTCAGCCCTGACGGAAGATTACTGCAGGTAGAATATGCAAAGAAAACAGTGAGACAGGGGACTACGTGCATAGGAATAGTTTGCAAAGACGGAGTCATCCTGGTTGCGGACAAGAGAATCGTGGAAAAATTAATAGTTGGAAGAAGCGTTGAAAAGATATTCCAAATAGATGAGCATATTGGAGCAACTGCTTCGGGGATTTTAAGTGATGGCAGGATATTAATAGAAAGAGCACAGGTATTAGCGCAGCAGCACAGATTAACTTACGACAAACCAGTTGATACTGAAGATTTAGTAAAACAGATCTGCAATATCAAACAGCAGTTCACACAATTTGGTGGAGCCAGACCTTTTGGCGTGGCACTTTTATTTGCAGGCGTGAACGATAATGGAGAACCGGTTTTGTATATTACAGATCCGACAGGAATATTTTTTGAATACAAAGCAACGGCCATTGGAGAGGCAGAAACAGAAGTTAAGGACTTATTAAACAAGAGTTACAAGGAAACTATTACTATGGATGAGGCTTCAAAGCTTGCTGTTGGAGCATTAAAAAAGGTATTAGGAAAGGATTTCAGCATAGACCGAATAGATGGAGCTTACATAAGAACAAAAGATAGAAAATTTGTCAGGTTCACTAAGGATGAACTTATAGCAAAAGCAAAGTAACATGGTAAATGTAGATCAAGCAGTGATTGCTAGGATAAAAAAGGAAGGAAAAGTTTTTGAGATTCTAGTGGATTGTGACAAGGCTTTAGAATTAAGAAGAGGCAAACCGGTAGGCATAGATGATGTACTGGCTGCTGATATCATATTCAAGGATGCCAAAAAAGGAGACAAGGCTTCTGAACATGATTTGCAAAACATATTCAAAACTATAGATGCAAGAGACATAGCACTAAAAATAATAAAAGAGGGAGATGTTCAGCTTACTGCGAAACATAGAGCTAAAGAACAGGAAGAAAAAAGAAAAAGAATAATAGAAATAATACATAGAAATGCTATTGATCCGCAAACAGGATTACCGCATCCACCACAAAGAATAGATAATGCCATGAATGAGGCTAAGGTAAGGGTGGACGAATACAAAAGTGCAGAAGCACAAATAGAAGAGGTATTATCAAAATTAAAACCGATCATACCGATAAAATTTGAAACGAGAGAACTGCAGGTTGTTATACCGGCGCAATACTCCGGATTATGCTACGGTTTTCTTAAAAAGCATAAACTTTTAAAGGACGAGTGGCAGAATGACGGTTCTTTGATGGCCCTGGTTGAAATACCTGCCGGCGTAAGTGAAGAATTTGAAAACGGAATTAATAAAATGACGCATGGAGAAGCTGATATTAAGATCATAGGAAGAAAATGACAGGATTATTAGTTAAAGAAAGAGAAGTTGTAATACCAGGAGAGATATTAGCAACAGGAATGGATTTCTTGCCTGCACATGGCGCATTTAGAGAAAAAGATAACATAATATCAAACCAATTAGGCCTAGTAAGTTTATCTGGACGATTGATTAAAGTAATTCCGCTTACAGGAAAATATGCCCCAAAGGTCGGGGACGTTGTGATAGGAAAAGTAATCAACATGAGTTTTAGTTTCTGGTATGTTGATATAGGATGCAGCAATGACGCTGTTTTGCCTTTAGTTGGAACTCCTGAATATGTGGAGAAAGGGGCTGATTTGTCCCAGTATTACAACTTTGGGGATATTATGAGTGCTAAAGTAAGCAGGGTTACGCGCGGGGTTGTTGAAATTTCCATGAAGGCCCCTGGGCTGAGAAAGTTAACCGGAGGAAAATTAATCAAAGTCACACCATCCAAAGTTCCAAGAATTATAGGAAAGCAGGGAAGCATGATTTCCTTGATCAAAGAAAGAACTGGATGCAGAATAACTGTAGGACAAAACGGGGTTGTTTGGATTCAGGGAGAACCGGAAATGGAATTTGTTGCTGTTGACGCGATTAAATTAGTAGACAGCAAGTCACACCTTGAGGGATTAACTGAAGAAGTGACAAAATTTTTGGACAAGCATGCTAAAGCAAAAGAAGTTATAGGAGAGCAAGATGGCAGTAAAGAGGAGTGATGGAAGAAAGTGGGATGAGTTAAGGCCCATGGAAGCCAAGGTAGGAGTAATTCCGCGAGCAGACGGATCAGCACTTTTCAAAATAGGGAATACGCATGCAATAGCTGCGGTTTACGGTCCTAGAGAACTGCATCCTAAATTTTTGCAGAATCCTGAGAAGGGAATATTAAGAGTTAATTATAACATGCTGAGTTTTTCTGGCGTCGGGGAAAGGGTAAGACCTGGACCAAACAGAAGAAGCAGAGAAATTTCATTAGTAGCAGAGAAGGCATTATTACCTGTACTAAACTTAAACGATTTTCCAAATGCTGTTGTTGATGTTTTTATTGAATTGTTACAGACTGATGCTGGAACTAGATGTGCCGGAATTACTGCTGCTTCACTGGCGTTAGCTGATGCAGGACTGATGATGAAAGATCTTATTACTGCGGTTTCTGTTGGATTTGTTGACGATCAATTACTGCTGGATATCAATGCTGATGAGGATTGCGGCGGAGCTACTGACATACCAATAGCAATCATGCCAAGAACCAAAGAATTAACATTATTACAAATGGATGGTTTGGTTAAAAAAGAACAGTTAAAAGAAGCATTAAAGGTAGCAACAGAGGCGTGCGCTAAAATTTATGAAGTTCAAAAGAAAGCTTTGAAGGAGAAATACGCGGTGAAATAAGATGGG
>JACOZS010000067.1 GCA_016181215.1 Candidatus Woesearchaeota archaeon | reverse complement strand
CAGGATAGAACCGATAATTATTTCTAATTTATGCTTGAACTGCTTAATTTGTTGATGGTATTCAATTTCCTGGGTTTTAGGATTGTATAATGGCCACCACCCTCGAGAACCAAATTCTTCCAATAACAGATTATAGATTTTTATAAGTTCTTTTCTTGTTCCCATGCCATAAAACCGTTTGTAAGACTTTTTGTTTTTATTCCTGCTCTTTCTAAGAAATCAGCAGCTATTGAAGAACGCACTCCTGATTTACAGAAGCAGACAACTTCCTTGCCCATTAAATCGTACCTAAACATTCCTAAATCACGGAGTAAAGACCCTAAAGGTTTATGTCTTGCTCCTTGTATTGTTCCTAGTTCATATTCATCTTTTTCCCGCACATCCAATATGATAAGATCCTTTTTCTTAGATATTACTTCTTTAAGTTCTTGAACTGATATGAACTGATATGTTTTCTACCATTTTACCTCCTGAATTTGTAATTTTTCATTAATAATGAGTTTGAAACAACACTTACAGATGAAAATGCCATGGCTATAGCAGCAATTGCCGGATTTAAAGTTAACTGAAATGCAGGATAAAGGATTCCAGCGGCGATTGGGATTCCTACAACATTATAAGCAAAAGCCCAGAATAAATTTTGTTTTATTTTTTTTAAAGTATATTCGCTTAGATTAATTGAATTTATTACGTCTCTTAAATCAGATTTAACTAAAATGATGTTGCCTGTTTCTATTGCTATATCTGTTCCAGAACCGATGGCTATTCCTATATCTGCCTGGGCGAGGGCAGGGGCATCGTTAATGCCGTCTCCTATAAAAGCTACAACTTTGCCTTGGGTCTGTAATTCTTTCACTTTTTCGGATTTTTCATTAGGCAGTACGCTAGCTAATATATTATCTATATTTAATTCTGAAGCTATGGCATTAGCTGTTCTTTGATTGTCTCCAGTAATCATGTAAACTTCTTTATTCATGGATTTTAAAACCTGAATTGTTTCTTTTGAGTTTTCCTTTAAAACATCTTTTGCAGAGATTATACCTACGACTTTTTTGTTTATAGCGATTATTACTGAAGTTTTACCCTGAGATTCTAAGCTTTCTAAAACTTGGTCATCAAATTCTATTTTTTCCTGCTCTAAAAGTTTTCTATTACCAACTATAATTTCTTTAGAGAGATATTTGGCCCTTACTCCTTTACCAGGGATAGCAATAAATTTATGAGCATCTGGTATTTTAATATTATATGACTTGGCTTTATCTAGAATTGCTGAACTAAGAGGATGTTCAGAACCTTTTTCAGCTATGGCAGCAAACTTAAGAACTTCTTTTTCTTTGTTTTTATCTATACTAATTATGTCTGTAACCTGCGGTTTTCCTTCAGTCAGGGTTCCTGTTTTGTCAAATATAACAGTAGTGAGCTTATGTGTTTTTTCCAGAGTTTCTGCGTTTTTAATTAAAATTCCGTTCTGGGCGCCTTTTCCAGTTCCCATGATGATCGCAGTAGGAGTAGCCAGGCCAAGAGCGCAAGGACAAGCTATTATTAAAACTGCTACAAATGAGCTTATGGCAAGAACAGTATTGCCCGATATAAACCATACAACAAAGGAAAGCAAAGCTACAATTAATACAACAGGAACAAAATAATTTGATATTTTATCAACTAATTTTTGCACTGGTGCTTTTGAAGACTGAGCTTCTTCCACAAATTTTATAATCTGGGAGAGCATGGTATCCCTGCCTATTTTAGAGGCCCTGATTTTTAACAAACCATGCTGATTAATAGTAGCCCCTATAACTTCGGAACCTCTGGATTTTTCTATTGGAATACTTTCTCCAGTGATCATGGATTCGTCTACAGTAGAATGGCCATCTATTACTACGCCGTCTGTTGGTATTCTTTCTCCGGGTTTGACTAGAATAATATCATTAACCTGGACTTGTTCTATTGGGATTTGAATTTCTTTACCTTTTCTTATTGTGGTTGCTGTATTTGGCTGTAATCCTATTAATTTTTTTATTGCTTCTGAAGTTTTACCCTTTACTATTGCTTCCATATATTTACCGAGTAATATGAAAGTTATTATTATTGCAGCAGTATCAAAGTAAATCCCGCCAGTTAAAACATTGAAAATTATAAGGACAGAATAGAGATAGGCTGCTGTTGTTCCTACGGCTATCAAGGTATCCATGTTAGCGGAAAGATTTTTTAAAGCAAAGAAAGCACTTTTATAGAATCTATAACCAACTACTAACTGTATTGGCGTTGCCAGAATAAATTGTATAAGGTTTGATAGTTCTGGTTTTATTAAAGTGATATTAAAGAATTCTGAGAAGGCAAGCACTGCTATAGGGATAGTTAATACAAGACTTATGAGGAAATCTCTCTTTAATGTATTTATTTCATGTTCTCTGGCTAATTTTTCACGATCTATTGATTCTTCTACGGGCTCGTATCCGGCATCTTGTATTGTTTTTTTTATTTTACCGACTGAGATTTTCATAGGGTCGAATTCTATAACTGCTTTTTCTGTTGCGAAGTTAAGATCAGCATTTTTGATTCCTTCTAGTTTGTTCAAAGCTGATTCTACAATAGAAGCACAGTGCGGAGAAGACATTCCTATCACTTTTAGGGTGGTTTTATTTTGAGAATGTTTTTCAACTACATTGTAACCTGTTTTTTTAATAATTTCTTTTATTAGTGTTTCAGAAGTTTCATTTTCATCGTAATCTACAGTTGCCCTTTCTGTTGCAAAGTTAACTGAAGAATTTGATATCCCGCGTGATTTTTTAAGAGATTTTTCTATGGTAACCGCACAAGAAGCACAATGCATCCCGGATATTGGAATTATTAATCTTTTCATGATTATTTAATCTTACATGAGTTTATATTCTTTCTTAATAAATAAATTGAAAATAACAATAATCCAATGCTTAGATATGTGAATTCTGCTCCGTTAAATGGAAGTGCTGAAACTCCTGCAGATATGCCAAGCAATGAAAGCAGGCCTATAGAGCAGGAAGGGCATGCTGGTGCAACTAAGCCAATTACTGCTCCGAAACTGCCAGAGGTCGTATCCAATTTATTTACAGCTCTTATTACACTCATTCTTAATATTAATAATGATAAAGCAAGACCTGTTAATAATGACACTAGAACATTTGTGAAGAGCATAAGCTGGCTCATAGTATTGGTCGTTCCATATAGTATATATTTTGTTAACA
>JACOZS010000058.1 GCA_016181215.1 Candidatus Woesearchaeota archaeon | reverse complement strand
TAGAAACCGTGGAGAATAAAATACGAGTCAAATTTGATAGATTAAACCAAATATTAGCTATTTTCCCAAGGGTTTATAATTTCGAGAAATTGATGCTGACAATTGAAGCAGGTAGAAACTTAGGAAAGTAATCCTTGGATTGCTGTACAGACGGAACTTAAAAAGGAAAATAGACAAAGCAAAAAAGATTAGATGTTAAAATATGGCAATTGAGGCAATACTTTTAGATTATAACGGCTTGATAGTTGACACAACATACGCAAGATTTGAAACTAACAAAAGAGTTTTAAAAAAGTATTTCAACATAGACTTAAATTGGAAAGATTATGAGATATCATGGCTAGAAAAAAGAAGGGGCTTATCAGATTTATTGAGAGAAAGAAACTTGCCCTTAGAAAAAATTAAACAAATTAAACATATAAGAGCCAGATTATTCAAGGAACATAAGCTTAAAATAAGGCCAATGCCAAATGCCATAAGATTTCTAGACAGAATAGGAGAAAGCGAGACCAGATTCAAATTAGGTTTAGTATCAAATAACTATCAAGATGAAGTAGATGTTGGTCTGGAACTTTTTATTCTAAGACGGTATTTTGAAGTTATAATTACTGCAGATAATGTAAGGTTCCTAAAGCCAAATCCAGCTCCATACCTTCTAGCATCTAAAAGACTCGGAATCAAACCACCAAATTGTCTCTGTTTAGAAAATTCCGGTATTGGCGTAAAAGCAGCAAAATCTGCAGGAATGCATTGTATTGCAATTCCTTTTTCATATAAGCAGGAAGAAGGTTTTCAGCTTGCTGATAGTAGAGTTAATGATATTAGTAAGGTAACTATAAAGTTAATCTCAGAAATTGAAGCCAGAGAATCACCCTTTAATTAGACAAAAACCTTTATAAAAACCCCTCTTTCTTAACATCTATGAAAGAAATAAGACAGCCAATTGTTGTAATAGTTGGCCATATAGACCATGGAAAATCATCTATAATAGAAAAAATTAGAGGGATCTCTATCACAAAGAACGAACCAGGAGGAATTACCCAAAAAATCTCTTCAATAAACGTGCCTATCGCGCTAATAAAATCTTTCTGCGGTAAATTATTAGAAACCTTAAAAACTGGAGTAACCATTCCAGGACATAGCCTTATTAGTGATAGATATAAACCAAGGTATAGAAGAACAAACCCTTGAATGTATAAACATTTTAAAGCAGTACAAAACCCCTTTCTTAATAGCCCTAAACAAATTAGACCTTATTCCAGGCTGGAATTCAAATCTTAAAACTCCCTTGATACAGAACATAAAGAATCAATCCTCTAGAGTTCAAGAAGAATTAGATAAAAGGTTATATGCGATTGTTGGAAAGTTATCAGAACTTGAACTAAATTCAGAACGTTTCGATAGGATAGATGACTTCAAAAAGCAGGTAGCCATAATCCCCTGCTCAGCCAAAACCCAAGAAGGCTTGCCTGAATTACTAATGATAATTACTGGCTTGGCTCAGCGTTTTCTTGAAGAAAGTTTACGAATCAATGTTGAGGGCCCTGGACGAGCAATAATACTTGAAGTCAGGGAAGAAAAGGGGATAGGCACCATATTAGACACTATTTTATATGATGGTAAACTAAAAGTAAATGACCAGATAATAATAGGCAACCTGCCAGAACCAATAATAACTAAGATAAAAGCCATATTCGAAACAAACGCAAAAAAGAATAAATCTGTAAAAGAAGTAACGGCTGCAGCCTCAATCCACATCAATGCACCAGAAACCGAAAAAACAATTGGAGGAATGCCCTTAATAGTAGCCAATACTAATATAGAAGAAGCCAAAGAGTCAATAAAACACGAGCTTTCAGAAGTTTTAATAGAAACCGATAAGTCAGGAATAATAATCAAAGCAGATACCCTAGGTTCTTTAGAAGCACTAACCTTTTTATTAAAAGAAAAAGGAATTAAAATAAAACGCGCCTCAATTGGGGATATAACAAAAAAAGATATCGCTGAATGTTTATCAGAAAAAGAAGTAACCCACCAAATTATTCTTGGTTTCAATGTAAGATCTCCTGATATAAAAGAAATCAAGATAATAACAAATAACATAATCTATAAAATTATAGATGATTTTGAATCCTGGAAACTGACCAAAGAAAAAGAATTAGAAGCAAAACAGCTTGAAAGTATCCAAATCCCATGCAAACTCAAAGTCTTAAGAGGCTTTGTATTCAGGCAAAGTAATCCTGCTGTATTCGGAGTATCGATATTATCAGGAAGACTAAAAACTAACACAGAACTATTAAGGTCAGACGGTTCTAAAGCAAGTGTTGTAAAAGAGATACAGCACGAACGAAAAAGCACTAATGAAGTTGAATCCAGAAAGGACGTTGCCATTTCAGTCCCTAATGTAACTATTGGCAGACAGATTAAAGAGGATGATATACTATACTCAGATCTAAACGAAGAAGAGTTCCTAAAACTGAAGGAATTGAAAAAGTATTTAAATGCCTCAGAAATCGAAACCTTAAAAGAAATAGCATCAATAAAAAGAAAGGAAAATCCAATGTGGGGTATTTAAATGCCAGAATTCAAATGTGTAATAAACGATCCAAGATCAGGTAAAAGCCACCAAAAAGTACTTAGTGACGAGTCTTTATTGGGTAAAAAAATCGGCGAATCTGTCCCGGGAAGTGATTTTGGCCTGCCTGGTTACGAACTTACAATTACCGGAGGTTCAGATACATCGGGTTTCCCTATGAGAAAGCATACAGAAGGGCCTGGAAGAAGAAAGCTTGTTTTAACAGCAGGACCTGGTTATAGAAGAATGAAAAGAGCAATTAAATTTAAAGAAAAACCTCATTATCACCTCTCAAAAAGAAAAACCATACGTGGAAACACTGTAAGCCCTTTTACTGCCCAGATAAACCTTAAAGTTTCCAAGTACGGAACCAAGTCTATTGAAGAGCTTTATGGAATTAAACAGGAAGCTGCTCAAGTAGCAGCGGAGGGTTCTAGTGGTGAAAAAAAAGGGCAATGAAACTATTCAACCAGAGGTTAACATCGGTACTGTCGGTCATGTCGATGAAGGCAAAACTACATTAGTCCAGGCACTGACAAAAAAGTGGGTTGATACTCATTCTGAAGAAATCAAACGTGGAATCACTATTAAAATAGGTTATGCAAATGCTTCTTTTTACAAATGCGAATCCTGTTCAGCTTACACAAACCAACCTGAATGTGGCTGCGGCAAAGAAGCCGTATTATTGAGAAAAGTTTCTTTTGTAGACGCCCCAGGCCACGAAAGCCTGATGGCTACCATGTTATGCGGGGCTGCAATAATGGACGGCGCTTTATTGTTAATAGGAGCAAACAAAGACTGCCCGCAACCGCAAACCAGAGAGCATTTAATGGCTTTGGAAATAATAGGAATAAAAAATATAATAATTATTCAAAATAAAATTGATCTTGTTTCAAAAGAACAGGCCCTGAAGAATTACGAGCAGATTAAGAAATTCATTAAAGGCACAATAGCTGAAAACGCCCCAATAATTCCTGTGTCTGCCCAGCGTGAGATAAATATTAATTATTTAATAGAATCAATAGAAAATGTAATAAAAACTCCTTCAAGAGACAAGACTAAAGAACCATTGATGTTTATTGCCCGCAGCTTTGATGTAAACAAGCCAGGGGCAGAAATAGACAGGTTAAATGGAGGAATTCTTGGAGGTTCTTTAAAACAAGGTTCATTTAAAATAGGAGATAAGATAGAAATCCGTCCCGGACGAGCAATAGAAAAGGAAGGCCGTAAATTGTGGGAACCGATCACAACAGAAATAGTTTCAATTGCTTCAGACAAAGATAAGCTAAACGAAGCCTTTCCAGGCGGTTCAATAGGCATACTGACAAAATTAGATCCCTTCTATGTAAAAGCCGATTCATTGACTGGTTCTATAGTAGGCATCCCTTCTAAAATGCCTGATGTC
>JACOZS010000057.1:998-3845 GCA_016181215.1 Candidatus Woesearchaeota archaeon | reverse complement strand
GTGAAGATAGAGGCTGTCGGCGAAAAGGGAGATGGAATAGCCAAGGTAAAGGGATTCGTTATATTCGTACCGGGCGCTAAGCAGGGAGACGATGTTAGAATCAAGATAACCAAGGTCTTCAAGAAAGTTGGTTTTGGAGAAGTCGTAGGTGCTTCAAGTGGAAGTTCTGACTCTGGATCCAGCGAAAGTTCAGAGGAGAGCCAAGGAGAATCTTCAGAAAGCGAAGAAGAATCTTACGAGGAATCTAACGAGGGAACCAGTGAAGACGCTGAAGAATTTTAACTTTTCTTCTTTCTTTTTTATTTCTTTCTAATTATTACATAAACCTTATAAAGAAAACAAGTTCTAAGTCAACAAATGGGGGAGTCTGTGTTACATCAATTATGGATAGAGCAGTATAGGCCGAAGAAGTTTTCTGAAATCAGAGGTCAGGAAAAAATAGTTGAGCGTGTTAAGGCGATGGTAAAACAGGGAAACTTAAGCCACTTGTTGTTGGCCGGACCTCCTGGGTGCGGAAAAACTACGCTGATTCTTGTGGCTGCCAGAGAGTTATATGGAGATAATTGGAGAGATAACGTATTAGAAACTAATGCCAGTACTGACCGCGGGATAGATGTTGTCAGGGAAACAATTAAAGATTTTGCAAGGACTAAAGCTATCGGCGGTTCACAGTTTAAAATAGCTATATTAGATGAGGCTGACGCTTTAACAAAAGATGCTCAAAATGCATTAAGAAGAACCATGGAACAGTTCTCAAATACGTGCAGATTTGTACTAATAGCGAATTACTCCAGTAAAATAATAGAACCAATACAATCAAGATGCACTGTATTTAGATTTAAGCCTTTGGAGAAGAAAGACCTTAGGGATATATTAAATCATATTGCTGAAGTTGAAAAATTAAAAATAGATGAGAAAGCCCTGGATGCTATATTCTATGTATGCGAGGGTGATGCTAGAAAAGCAGAGAATATATTACAAAGCTGTGCTGTCATGGATAAACACATTACTGAAAAATCAGTTTATGAGATGGCCAGTCTTGCAGAGCCTAAAGAGATTAAAGAGGTTTTAGAGGTTGCTGTTGGCGGTGATTTTGTTAAAGCGAGAGATAAATTATTAGATACTATGCTTAAGTATGGATTATCCGGATTGGATGTTATAAAACAGATTCAAAAAGAAATATGGAATTTAAATATAAAGAATGATTCTAAGGTGAAACTGGTTGATAAATGCGGGGAGATAGAGTTTAGGATGGTTGAGGGGAGTGATGAATACCTTCAGCTTGAAGCTTTGCTGGCTTTATTTACGATTACAAAATGAAAAGAGTATTTATACTACATGGATGGGGAGATTATTATAACAAGGGGTGGTTTAAGTGGTTAGAACGCGAGTTGATAGATATTGGATTTTCTGCTAAAGCTTTAGACATGAAACCACAGCCGCCTATTCTAAATAAATGGGTAGATCTTTTGAAAAAAGCTGTTAAGACTGTTGATAAGGATACTTATTTTGTTGGTCATAGTGCTGGAGTTCAAACTATTTTGCATTATTTACAGAATTTACCTTCCGGTATAAAAGCAGGCGGGGTTGTTATGGTGGCTGGATGGAATGATGATCTAGGCATGAATGAATTAAAGAATTTTTTTAAAAACAACTTAAATTGGAATAAAATAAAATCACATTGTAATAATTTTATTTCTATTCGTTCAAATGACGATCCTTATGTTAAACCATACCATGCTAAAATTTTTAAGGAAAAACTTGGAGCAACGTTAATATTGGAAAAAGGTAAAAAACATTTTAGTTTTGAAGATGGGATAAATAAACTTCCGATTGTTTTAAAGGCTGTTTTGGGTTTGGCAAAATGAACTGGACTGAAAAATACAGACCGAGAACCTTGAATGAAGTTGAGGGGCAACGAGACGCTTTGGTGTTGTTAAAAAAACTAGTCGCTAAAAATGAAGTGGTTTTGGTTTATGGCCCCACTGGATCTGGTAAAACTTCCAGCGTTTACGCCTTAGCTAATGATTTAGATCTTGAAGTTATTGAATTAAATGCTTCTGATTTTAGAAACCGAGAACAAATTGAGAGCATAATCGGAAATGCTTTAAAACAATATAGTTTAGTTGCGAAAGGTAAAATAATTTTAATAGACGAAATTGATGGATTATCTGGGCATGGGGACAGGGGCGGTATAGGTGCATTAGCTGCTCTGCTGTATGATGCCAAATTTCCAATAGTTCTGGTAACAATTGATCCCTGGGATGATAAACTTGGGCCGTTAAGAAAGAAAAGCGAGTTAGTGGAGTTTAAACAATTAGATAAGGATAAAATATTTAACGTGTTACAAATGATTTGCAGTAAGGAAGGAATAAAATATAGTGATGAAAATTTAAAGATTTTGGCAAGAAGATCTGGAGATTTAAGGGCGGCTATAAATGACTTGCAGACAGCAACCCAAAAT
Source organism: Candidatus Woesearchaeota archaeon (assembly GCA_016181215.1). Lineage (GTDB taxonomy): Archaea > Nanobdellota > Nanobdellia > SCGC-AAA011-G17 > JACOZS01 > JACOZS01. The sequence goes on along the minus strand of JACOZS010000057.1, from coordinate 1,381 downwards.
AAAAAAGAACTTAACAGGATAGATATAGATAGTTTGGGGGAAAGGGAACGTGAAGAAACTGTGTTTAATGCTCTGAAAATTTTGTTAAAGAGTACTAGTCCGGAGCAGGTGCTGGGAATATTTGATAATGTAAATATTGATCTGGATGAAGCTTTGTTGTGGTTAGATGAAAATATGCCTTTAGAGTATACTGGTGAGGATTTGGTTAAAGCTTATTATGCCTTGAGCAGAAGTGATGTTTTTAATGGGCGGATCAGAAGAAAACAACATTGGAGATTTTTGGTTTATAGAGAGGCGCTTATGACTGCTGGCGTGGCTGCTGCTAAACAAGAGAATTTTAATGGTGCCGTTATTTATAAGAGATATCAAAGAAAATTGAAATA
>JACOZS010000057.1:0-976 GCA_016181215.1 Candidatus Woesearchaeota archaeon | reverse complement strand
GTTAGATTTTGGATTTACAGAAGAAGAGATTGAATGGTTAAATAAATAATTAGAATTTCATTGCTCTTAATCTTTTTGCGCGCTCGTGGGTACTTGGATGAGTGGAGAACAACTTTATAAATGCCTGTCCTGAAAAGGGATTTACTATAAATAATGAACTTGTGGCCACATTTCCAAACCTTAGAGGATTTATTTTTACTGATCTTTCTATTTTTTCCAATGCTAAAGCAAGAGATTCAGAATCATGTAAAGTATTTGCGCCTGTTTCGTCAGCCAAGTATTCACGTGAACGTGATATAGCTAGTTGAAGTATTAGTGCTGCTATTGGAGCTAATATTGAGAGTAATAACAAACCTATAATCCCCGAGGAACCCCGATCATTATTTCTTGAATCCCCAAACATAGCGGCGAATCTAGCCATATAAGCTATATACGAAATTACTGAAGCTATTGTTGCTGCTATTGTTGTTATTAGAATATCTCGATTCTGGACATGCCCCAGCTCATGCGCCAAAACTCCTCTTAACTCGTTCTTATTTAATATTTTTAATATTCCTTCTGTTGCTGCGACTGCTGCGTGTTTTGGATTACGGCCTGTAGCAAATGCATTTGGTGTATCTGTCGGCACAATGTAAATCTTAGGCTTTGGCAAATTTGCCTTTTTACATATTTCTTCTATAATAGAATGTAATTGCGGAGCCTGAGATCTTGAAACTTCTTTAGCCCGGTACATTGCCAAAACGATTTTGTCAGAAAACCAATATGCTCCAAAATTCATCAACAGAGAAAAAGCCAGCGCTATAAAAAGGCCTTGCTGCCCACCAATTAAAGATCCGATTAGTAGAAGCAATCCCGACAATCCCCCTAGTAATAGGACCGTTTTTATTTGGTTTATCATTTCCCATTGTCAAAATAAAGAAATCTATTTAAATAGTTTATCTTAAAATCAAAACATTTATATATAACCTTTATAAAG
>JACOZS010000056.1 GCA_016181215.1 Candidatus Woesearchaeota archaeon | reverse complement strand
AAAAACAGTTTACGTTTCAGGAAAAAGAAAGCGTGCAATAGCTCGGGCTACAGTATCTGAAGGTAAAGGAAAGGTAGTGATAAATAAACGCTTGTTGCAATATTATACTCCAGAACTTTCGCGATTAAGGATTCAGGAACCATTGATGCTTGCTCCTGATTTTGCAAATAAAGTAAACATTAACATTAACATAACCGGTGGCGGTTTTCAGGCACAAACAGATGCTGCTCGTTTATGTGTTGCCAGAGGTCTAGTTGAGTTCTTCGGATCAAAACAGCTTAAACAAACGTTCTTAGAATACGATAGGCATTTATTGATCCAAGATACAAGATTCAATGAGCCACACAAACCAAATGATTCTAAACCACGTCGTGCTCGCCAGAAGTCCTATAGATAAGTAGTAACCTCAATTTTGATAGTATAATCATTCTATAAGCCCTATAAATATAAATCAAAATTTAATTTCTCTCGTAAACTTTCCGAACTTCCCGTAATATTTTACAAAAAGTATATATAGCACCTGATCCATTCTAGAATATGATTACAAAAGAAAGATTTTGGCAATTATCATTTTATTTCTCATTACTAGTCATAATGATATGGTTAATACTTAAAGTAACCGGGGTAATACAAACCCCAGCATGGATAGAATACGGAATTCCAATAACCGGAGCAACACTGGGTCTCCTATCCCTATATCAGAATGTCACGAATACCATTAAAGACCTTTCTATTGGACTAGCTACTATATCAACTAAATTTGATCACTTAGATAAAGATGTTGAAATATTAAAAACGAAGGTGAATGGTGTAGAAAAAGACCTAGGATTTCTAAAAGGCAGGATATCATAAAAAACACAAGCTTTTTAAACAGTTTTTAAAATTGATTTACCATGATAATCCCGGTCAGATGCACTTGCGGTAAACCTGTAGCTCAATTATGGGAATCTTATTTGGAACGCGTTAATAAAGGTGAAGATCGTAAAAAAATTCTCGATTCTATAGGTCTGGAAAGATACTGCTGCAGAGCCTTATTCCTTGGTCATGTGGATTTAATAGATACAGCTGCTAAATTCAAAAAAGCTTAAATATCTGATTCTTAATTTACGTTTATGCGCAATCATGAATGGCTTGAAACCCGCTTCAACCAGATCTGGAATTTATTTTTTCCTGAGGTTGAAAGAAAAATGGTTTTCATACGATGGAAAGGTTTTTGGAAAAATAAGTTTGGTCACATAAGAAAAACAGGGCATGGAACAGAGATTGCTATTAACCGGTTATTCCAGGATGAACGAGTTCCAGAAGATGTCATTAAACTAACAATAGCTCATGAAATAATTCACTATATGCATGGATTTCATTCCCATCTCCCAAAGCAATTCAATCACCCTCACGCCCACGGAGTTGTAAACAAAGAACTGATATCACGAGGTTTTAAATACGCTATTAAAAATGAAAAACTATGGGTAAAAAACAATTGGTTTGCATTATATAAAGAATTAAGAAAAACACCTGTAAAAGAGTTTCATAGGTATTAAAAAAATGGCAAAATACAAAGTAATATTTGATCGTGAGATCTGTATAGGTGCTTTATCCTGTTTCACTGTGAACGAAAAATTCTGGAAAATTGCTGATGATGGTAAAGTTGATCTTATCAACGCAGTCTTAAATAAAGAAACCAATAAATGGGAACTTATTATTGATGAAAAAGATCTTGATTTAAACAAGAAATCCGCAGAAGTCTGCCCGGTTACAGCAATAATAATAGAAAAAATTAGTGAAGGTTAAACCTCATGTATTTTTTGCATTTAAAACAATAATATATCACTCTGGACTTGTTTATTCTTATCCTGCAGTTCATCCCTGGTTTTAAAAAGGCATTACAGTGCTTGCAGAACTTTCTTTTTAACTCAATAGGCAATTTAATCTGAAACTTCATAGCAATTCTTCTCGCCAGTTTCACGTATCTGTTGCTTCTTTCAGGATGTTTCTTGAACTCATTTTCAGCTTCCTTGAACAAAGCAAGTATATGTTCCTCAGCTAATCTTATGTGATTCCACTTCATAAGGCATCAAAAAGCTTAAAAAAGCCTACTATAAAAAACTAACCTATGAAAACGAAGTTGATGTTAACATTGATATTATTATTACTATTAACGGCGTGCCAAGTAAATAAATTCCATGATACCTTTAATGAGATAAACGAGTTAGATAAGAAGTATGATACTTCTTTCATGAAAGAAAAATTAAATGGCTCTGTTGTAGACTCATCTGAAATTCCAAAGTTTATCTCGGAATTGGAGGCCATAAAATCTAAAGTTTCTCGTTCGGGTGCTAATGATACAAACGCATCTTTATTGTTAATAAGAGCAAGAATAGATATGCTTGAATCAGAAATGGCCTGGCAGACAGCCAACACAATAAACACAAGAAGAAAACTTAAAGAAGATGTCTGGTGTTATGAAGCTGATCTTGTAAAGTCTAATTCAGAATACTTAGGAAAAGCCGTTGCAGAAGCCATAAATGCTACTTTACATCTTGATAATCTATTGGCTTGGTACCCTGGATATCGCGATCTGATAGGCTACAATGAAAATAAAACTAGATTTTATCTATCTCCAACATGTTATTATGGCCATTACGCTCGTGTACAGCTTGAAGCGCTTAATAATATATGTTATAATGCAAGTGCAAATGCTACATCTAGAACTATAGTACCAGTACCCCCTCCTTTATGCATAACGCCTTGAGAAGAATATAGGCGACAGCTATCCAGGCTTCCCACTCAGCGCAGTACAACCTGGAACGCGGATCTGTTTAACCTTGGTGTTCGAATGAGAACCGGTGGAACCAGATCCCTATGACCGTCTGATTT
>JACOZS010000023.1 GCA_016181215.1 Candidatus Woesearchaeota archaeon | reverse complement strand
GCAGGAAGCTTTAAAACATGTAAGGGGTTATGGCGGAGGACATAAATTAGCGTGCGGCGCTTCTGTAAACAGGGATGATTTTTCTAGATTCTTGGAAGAGTTTAAGAAGAATTTGTGATTGTAATGGTCGAAAAGCGAAATTTCAATGCTTATACCCAAACACCTTATCATATTCTTTATGGTCGAAAATATCCATAACAAAAGTTATAATTTCAATTTGGTTTCCGGTAATGGTATAAACTAATCTCCATCTGTCCGCTAATTCAATTCTCCAAACATTATCCACATCAAATTTTTTACTGTATTTATCTGGAATTAATCTTTTTGGAACTTGATCGCCTGCAAAAGGATTTTGTTTTAATAAATCACTTACTCTATTTATTGATCTCAATAATGTGTCTGATGAAAAGAACTATCAATTCCTTTTAACTTCTCTTCTCCAACAATTTTATTTAGCTCTTGATATACTTTATCTGCTTCTTCTGAAAGTCTTACGCTGACTTCTTTTCCTTGAAACATTATATCTCCCTTGCATTTTCAATTACCTTTCTCAGTTTAGGACTTGGATTATAAATCCATAATATACCCTTGTGACCATCTATAATCATTCCCTTGTCTTCTAAGTATCTCAGAATTAGATTTAAAGTTTGGTGCATAATCTTAGAAGGCAGTCTTCTTTTTAGTTCTTCTCTACCTATCATTGTGTCTGCTTCTTTCAAAGCTTTTTCTACCATTAACATAGTTCTTAAGCTAGGATAATGTATTATTTCTTCTTTATTATATATTTCCATACTAATCTATGTATAAACTTATATATAAATCTTTCGTTTTTGTTATTTGTCTAGAATTTTTTTTCAAACTCGAGTAATAGTTGTCTATCTAGCCACACTTAATATTACCTATATGCGCCTCGCCTGTCGGTTCATTTGGGTTTTCCCTATTAACCGAAATATAAACATCCCATTCGCATTTGCAACTAGAGGCTTCTTTGCCTATTCCATTAACTTTGGCCATAAATTTAGCAATCTTTTCTGCTGATATGTAACTGCCACCTATACTAAGGTCTACGCTATCCACCCAGGAGATAAAAGTGTCTCCCCTAACAAAAGTTAGATATCCTTCATTATCAACTACTTCTGCTAACGGGTAATTGTAACCATCTTGGGCCCAACGATCGCTGTCAATATCATTTTTAATTACGTCTGCTACTCCTTTTTCTGCTTTCTTTCCTACAATCTCAGCATCTGTCATGTATCCAACTTCGCTTTGTCCATTTTTATAAACTATGGTAACTTTATATTTTTTAATGCTTTGTTCATTATTTTTTATCGCGATAAGGTGGGATTTGATGAATTGTTCTGTAAGACAAGCAGAAGAATCGCTTCCTTGCTGGAGATTTGCATAAACCTGCTGATTGAAACCTACTCTTGCGTCTCCCTCGGCGCCTTTTCTTATGTCTTTTCCAACAGATGGTCCAAGCGTCTTGCTAGAAGATTTTGCTCCAGGAACTGGTGCTCTTTCGTGCGGAGCAAATGCCAGATCCCCTTTTGCATCAACAACCTGGCCTTCTTGCGGTAAAACTTCCATGCTTTCACATCCGCAAAAAGAATCTGCTATTTCTTGCGGCTCAAAATAATTCTGGCCGTAATTTATCAATATTGGAGTAATTGTTGTGCTGTCTTTCTTGCCGTGAGCCACTGCCTTAAGCAAATAATATCCTTGTAATTGGACGTCATTTGAAACATACCAATAAACTTCTAGGTCTCCATCCGGATCCTGCTCGCTTATGTGATTTCTTGGCGGAGCAATAGTTAGTTCTTCCCAAGTCTTTCCATTGGCACTAACTGACAAACTATAAGCAGAATATAGGTCTCTGTTCCTAATAAAAAATTCTATGTGTGTTGGGGATGCCGGGGCACGGAGCGTGATGGTATCTCCTGGTTTTAAGAAATAAAAAAATGGATCTCCTTGTATGGTATTAAGCTGGACAAATTCGTCTACTGAATCATAACGGCCAAAATTAGTGATTTGATTAAACCCCTGCTGATTTGAATTTGGGGAGTCTGTTGCTTTTACAGGAGTAGAAACTGATTGAAAGACAAAAAATGCAACTAACATGATTGTAAGCAAAATTAAAATGCGATGTAAAAAATTATTTCTTTTCATATTGCCTTCTGTTAATTTTTGTTTATCTTGGTACGAACTTATCTCCTGTTAATCTGAATCTTGCAACCTTTCCATCTGCAAGTTCGACGTAAAGATCATCACCTAAAACAGACAGACCTTCAACCTTATCTAAGGTTCCTACAGGAACTTTTTGGCCATCTGCTGGAGAGTTGTCGGTCATCATTGAATAATCTAAGTATGCTTTAACTTCAAATTGTCCTTTTTTATTTTTTTCTGCTACAACTAAATCATGTATTCCATTTCCTGGAAAATAGCATATCTTACTCATTCTTACTACAGTACCATCAGCTCTAACTTCTTCAGTTGGATTTTCGCATCCGGTTACCGATAGGGACACTAACGCTGCAGCTGCAAGTAGATAACTTTTTAATGATCTGTATAAATTAAGGCTCATTTGATCCCCAAAAGATTAAACCCTAATCTGTATTCTAAATTGGGTCGGGAAGTATTTAAATCTTTCCATTTGATACCACTATTAGATTATAATTATTCCAAACTCATCCTAGTCTGCTGGCTTTTCGCCTCTTTTTCCTAATAAAACAGGATAAATTTTAATTTCTTTAATCATTTCTTCTGCATCTTTTCTTTCTAATGGAACTACCCTGAAACTTACGTCCTTGAATAATTCTGTGTAAATGCCTCCAGAACCAACTGCTATAACATGACCGAAAGAAGGATCTTTTTTTATCCCAAAAAGAAGAAAATGTCCCTGATTAAACTCCTCGACCATGGCCTGCTCAAAACCTTTTATTTTTGAAATCTGTTCAAATGCGTGCTTTACTTCTTTTTCATTTCTGAGATCTAATTTTACGCCGTGAACGTCTGATTTATGAATTATTTTATGAGAGCTTATTTTTAGAGCAACTGGGTAACCTATTTTAGCAGCAATATCTATACATCCTTTGCTTGTCTTTGAGAAACTGCGTCTTGCTAGGGGGAATCCCTCTTTTTCCAAGAAGGTTTCGGCCTCTTTCTCAGCGAGTATGCGCATAATAGAATATAATGGCTAAACTTTATAAACTTTAGGCTTTTTAAAAAATCATGGATGAAGAATTCAATATGCTGATAGAACAGGCTTCAGAGGTATATCAAAAGAATTTTCCTATGGAGACTGCATTCAAAAGGGCTATCTTTATTTCCTGGTACTGTGCTGTCGGAGACTGCGATTTTTGCTTCATGAGCACGCAAAAACACAAGATAGCTGATCCTAAAATGGCAAAAAGATCGTTACAGAGCATACTAGCAGAAGCATACTTGTGCAAAAAACTCGGATGGAAGATAGATTTCTTGAGCGCCGGATATGGGGTTTATAATACAAATGAACTTTTAGAGATATGCAAACGGGTTTCTGAAGTTTATGGAGAGAAAGTGTGGTTAAACGTGGGAGTTTTAGGAAGAGGTCAGATGGAAGAATTAAGGCCTTATGTCAAGGGAATTACCGGAGCAATAGAAACAGTTAACAGGGATCTGCATAAAGTGGTATGCCCATCAAAACCTATAGGACCTTATTTGCAAATGTTTAACGATGCCAAGGGATTTGAGAAATCCATCACGATTATAATCGGATTGGGTGAAACCTTTGATGACTTGGAAGAATTATTCAACATGATAGAAAGCAACAAGATAAGCAGGATTAATTTCTATGCTTTAAATCCGGTCAGTGGAACAAGGTACAGCAAAGGTCCAAGCAGCGAGTATTATGCAAAATGGATTGCTTCTACCAGAATACGATTTCCGCAGATAGAGATAGTAGCCGGAACATGGGTTGACAGAGTCGGGGAAGTATCTTTAGAATTTGCAAAAGTCATAGAGGAAGAAGCAAAGAATGCAGGCCGCGTATTTAAAGGGACTTTGACGAATATGTCTTATGTTCAAGACGTAAAAGATGCCTTGGACGAGTTTAAACCAAAAGTTTTAGAATACATATCAACTATGACCAAGAAGAAAGGTAGTGTTGGTGATATCAGCGATTAATAACTCTTTGAAAAGTATGTTTCGGATTTAGGTTAAGGATTAATCCTATAATGCGTATTTGCCCTCTATATCTCTTGGTTTATTCTTAAGAGATCTGCTAGTGTCTTGTACTTGAATCCTGGATGTGATAATCCTATCTTTTTTGCTTCTTCTTGTGGCAGGATTCTATGGCCTATCTCTATTACCCCCCAGCCACGTGCTAATGTATATCCTATAACCATCTCAAAGGGCGAAGCTGAATACTCCCTTAATTTTTTTATTGCATACTCGATGTTTTCTTGGCCTGATAATAAAAATCTTCTATCCCCAGGTAGATCAAGCTTTTTTGAATTTTTTACTGATTCCTGTTTTCTTTCTATAGTGCTTGTCATAGTATTTTAATAGTAAGTTTAATATAAAATACTTTCTATTTGATTGCATCAATATAATCATCCACAAAGGTTCTTAAGGCGTATCTCTTACAAATGTTAAATTTTATCCCTCTTCTGTCTAGCTTTCTTTTTAGTTCAGTAGTTTTTGACTTCACTAGTGTGCTTAAATTGACTTCCGAAGCCCCCAGTTTATCCGATACTTCAATTTGATTAACTCCCATAAAATCTCGAAGATTTCTTGGTTTTTTATTGTTTGAAGATAGATATGTCAATAGGGGGATCTCCCAGGCCCCAAATATTGCTAGATCATTAGACAATGGGTCTTCTTCTATGATTATTTTACCATATCTATCTAATTTAAACTTGCTTGCTCTAGTTTTAAATAAATCAATTAGTTTTCTTAGTTCAGTTTCAGATGTAACTTTTAAGAATATATCGTATTCTAGGCCCTCTTTGATTACTGGATCTTCTCTAATTTTAGTTTCCTCCGGTCTTAATTCTCTCCCATTACGGGCAAAGTACTTATACCTATCTGAAGTTTTCCAGTCTGGATTGGTAAGGTAAGTAGCTTCTCTTTCACAAACGCTTGATCTTCCAACCAACCTGCTATTAATAAGTATTCTTTTGTCTAAAGGTATACCTGCTCTTCTAAAGAGATCCTTTAATTCTTGAAAATGTTGGTCATCTGGTTTTAAATCAGAGTGCGAGTAAATAAGGGCAGTACTATCTACTTTTGGTGGCGGAGCGAGATGTAAGTTATACCCTGTGATGAGGCCTTCACTAATTAATGGAAAATAAGTGGATCTGATTCTCTGTAAATCAGCCTCATTTTCTCTTATAAGTCTTTCAAAGTGGCTTTCTTGCATAAGAAATATAGAAGTTCAGACTTTATAAACCTTTCTATTTGTTACTACTTATAAGTAATATTAATAACTCTTTGAAAAGTATGTTTCGTTTTTAGCTTCTTTATTGCACTGCACGCATTTTGCCTTTATTGGTTTCTGATTAAAGGGAGTACATCTTGAGTTAGCCCCTTCAGTTTTAGATTTTATATTGTCTTCACAATCCGGACTTCCACAAAACGGAGCCAAAACAAGCTTCCTGTCTTTTATTGCTGATATAAACTCTTTCCAGGATTTTACTTTTACAATGCTTGAATCAAGGTGTTTTTTAGCTTTAGAGAAAAGATTTTTTTGTATATCTTCCAGAACTAAAGATATTTTTTTCTTTAAGTCTTTTGTTTTTATAATTTCCTTTTTGAGAGTATCTCGTCTTACAAGAACCACCTGATCGTTGGAAACATCTTTTGGTCCTATTTCAAGCCTAATTGGAACGCCATTCATTTCGTGCTCATTGAATTTCCAGCCAGCGGAGTAATGTTCTCTAGAGTCAATATCTACTGTAAAATCTGAAAGTTGCTTTTTTATCTCGTCTGCTTTTTTCAGAACTTTTGCTTTAGAGTCATCAAATAGAATAGGTACTATTACAACTTGGGTTGGTGCAAGATTTGGCGGCAAAACTAAACCTTTATCGTCTCCATGAGCCATGACTATGGATCCAATCAAACGAGTTGAGCAGCCCCATGAATTCTGGAATGCATAGTGTTTCTGCTTGTCTTCTCCTATGTAACAAACGTTGAATGTTTTTCCGAAGTTATCACCTAGATTATGAGAGGTGGCCATCTGTAAGGTTTTGCCATCAGGCATAAATGCTTCGCACGTGAAAGATTTTTTAGCGCCTGCAAATTTTTCTTTTTCTGTTTTTTCTCCTATTAAAACTGGGATGGCTAGAAGTTCCTCTGCAAGTTTTTTGTATTCATTAAGGAAAAGCAAGGCTTCTTTTTCAGCTTCCTGTTCTGTAGCATAAGCGCAATGGCCTTCCTGCCATAGAAACTCCCTTGTTCTTAACAATAGTTTAGTCTGCTTTACTTCCCATCTTAAAACATTGCACCACTGATTAAGTCTTAAAGGCAAGTCTCGGTAAGAACGGATCCATTTTGAAAAAAAATCTGTTATGATTGCTTCTGATGTGGGCCTTATTGCCAAGCGCTCTTCATTTTTCTCCTGGTCTACCCATGCAAGTTCTGGAGCAAATCCCTTTGCGTGTTCTGCTTCTCTTTTAAAGTAAGATTCTGGTATTAGAAGGGGGAAGTA
>JACOZS010000022.1 GCA_016181215.1 Candidatus Woesearchaeota archaeon | reverse complement strand
AATGTATATCCACTTTATCGGTGTTAAAATAACTAAGATCGTCATTAGAACTACAGTCCATATTAAATACTCATATTTCAAACCTTCAAAACTTTTCAGAATATTATCTATTCCAACCTTATACAGGATATAAATAAAGATAGATATTCCAATTAAAGGTAAAAATTTCTTCATTTCAAGAAAGAACTAAAATATTGATTAAAAAGCTTTCTATTATTATATCAATTTTCTATTTACACTTATATCCTTTCTTCAATAAATAGTTATAAGCAGCGGAAGCATCTACTCTTCCATGACCATAATAAGGATCAAATCCCTTATCTCCTAAATCCTTGGCCGTCTTATAAAGTGCTACTCTTAACACATCATTGTCTAAACATGGAAATGCTTGTTTTAATAAAGCAACTACCCCAGCAACATGAGGCGTCGCAAGACTAGTTCCACCTACATTTTCATAACCGCCACCGGCACTTGTAGTGCCAACATAAGTGGGAGCCATTATATCTAAAGCGTAACCAGTCCCAGAATAATATACTCTCTCCTCCCATGAGTCTGGGTCTAACGATTTATATACTGCCCCAACACCGATTGCACTCTTGGCACACCCGGGTACTGTTACAGTCCACTCATAATTGCCTACTGCTATAACAGAAAGGACTCCATGTCTAAAAGCCCAATTCACTTTCCTAGCTAAAGGAGCGTCACATTGCCTGTCTTTCCATTTACTATCAGACCAGTCAGAGGATAAACTCATACTAATTATATTAGCAGGCTCGTCACCAGTTCTAAATTTTTTATCAGGCCCTCTAACTATGTACTCTATTGCTGCTGATATATCACTTTCAAAACATACTATTGGTGGTTTACTACAAACCCTGGCAACCCATATGCCTGCATCTGGGGCCACACCAACAATCGAAGAGTTAATCTTACCATTGGCTGTGATTGTTCCAGCTACAAACGTACCGTGATTATAATCATCATAAAAATCCGGGTATCCAAAACCCATACCACCAATAATGCTATCGCTTAAGTCTGGATGAGTATAGTCAACTCCAGTATCAACAACAGCCACAATAACTCCCGCACCAGTAAAATTAGATTCCCATACCTCACCCAAATTTATCTGTCGGTTAGATTGAACATCTGCTAATGTAAAAATTCTATCCGGTCTACTTCCTTCTATTTTTTGCCCAACATTTTTAGGACATGCAACTGAAATTTCCTGTACTTCTGTTTCAAAACCAAACAACCCCTCATCACCACTTGTTAATCTATACCTCACGATACACTTTCTAGAAACTGCTTCCTGCTCCTTACTAGCTGGTATAATCCACCTTTCATATCCCTCTGGAATCTCAACTAATCCCTGTCCTGGGTCAAAACTTTCACTTTCACTAACTACGTTTCCAGAAAGATTGCCAGGTAAAAAATATGCCCCGGCTAAGATTAATATACCTAACATCAAAAAAGAATTATCACTTAAACCTCTCTTTTTCATCTCTTTGGCTATACACACCTTTATTTATAAGGATTTCCATCAGGTTAAAATAAAATAACGAAAACTCTATAAAGGCTTTGGGATAATAAATTCTATGAAAAACAAAATCTTTATTGCTACGTTCCTGATTCTAATATTGTCCTTTCTATCTGTAAGCTGTACAAAAGATGAAGGGTATACTGGAAAATTTTACAAAGTTGGAACTTATGATTTCGTCGGACCATTAATGGATATAGGAGATAAATTAACTTTCATAGCTAAGCGAGACGGCAATGTATTTATAGTGCATAACGGTAAAGAGTTTGGGGAAGAATATTTCAAGGAATTAGATAATGAACAATTAATTTATTATGGGTCGGACATCATAGATATCAAAGGCAAATTAGCTTTCGTCGCAAATAAGGAGAAAAAATTCCTAATTTATGACGGTAAAAAGGTTAGCAAAGAGTATGATGATATCAAGTACTTAACCAAAGTTGGCAATAAACCTGCTTTTCTTGCAGTTGATAGTTCTAAATATTTTATAGTGTATGATAACAATGAGGTATTTAACTTCGACGGATATATTTATGGGGACGGGCCTGTAGAAATCGATAATAGACTTGCATTCTCTGCTGCAAAAGAACTAAAAGTAGAACCTTACTATAAAGGTATAATTTTTTATGAAAGCGAAAAACAAGGCAAAGATTTTGATATTTTTGGTGAAGAATATGACGATAGTACGAGAGTATTCAACGTTAATGATAAGCTGACTTTTGTGGCAAAGGAAGGGGATAAGCAACTAGTAGTTCATAATAGTGTAGAAGGTAAAAAATACGACGAAATAGGATGGATTGAAGAGATAAATGGGAAGTTAGCATACTCTGCAAGAATTGGAGAAGAATGGGTATTTGTTTTTGATAATAAAGAAGGAGAAAAATATGATGCCCTTGGGTATGAGACTTATACAATTAATGATGAAGTTGCCTATATTGCTAAAAAAGCGGGTAAATGGTTTATTATAATTAATGATAAGCCCTTAGAGCCTGGGTCGGATTATTATCCCACAGTTTTCGTATTAAATAATAAAATCGGTTTTATTGAAGAAACGCCAATAAACGTTTATTCAAGCGAGTTTGCAATAGTCTACGATAATAAGAAAATAGGAACAGAGTATAATGGAATGCTAGCTTTCCCAATCGTCATAGGAGACAAACTGGCATACGAAGTTTTTACTGGTTTTGAGTCATTTATCGTTTACGACAACAAAGAAGTAGATAGAGATGGGAATCAATTTAAGATGCCATCTCAAAATTTAAAAAATATTGGTGGTAAATTAACATATAAATCAACGAAGATGGAGTACATTGGGGAGAAACCAATAGAGGATATAACCGATTTAAAAGATATAAATATAAAACAAACTACTTCTGTTTTTATGGAAAAATAACCTACACTGTATGCGC
>JACOZS010000021.1 GCA_016181215.1 Candidatus Woesearchaeota archaeon | reverse complement strand
CCTGTGGAACCTTTTATGGGAATCAAATCTACGCTGCCCATGGAATCTTCTATGTGGTGATCCATTGCGATCCTGTTCGACAAATGCCTGAAAACCTACTAGGTTGAATGGCGGGGTTTCCAAACGCTCTACTTTTATGGAAGGGTCTGATTGGACTCTTCTAAAGTTTTCATAATCTTTTTCTGACAATAGAGAAATTGCTTTGCCACTTTTTCCGGCTCTGGCAGTACGTCCTATCCTATGCAGATATTCCTTTGAAGTTCTTGGGATGTCAAAATTATAAACATGAGTAAGATTTTTTATATCAAGACCGCGAGCAGCAAGATCAGAGGCGACCAGAATCTGCGTTTTATTTGAATGGAATTCTTCTAGGGTTCTAGTTCTTTGGTGCTGAGATAAACCTCCGTGGATTGCTTTGGCATCAAATCCAAGCTTTCTTAGATTATGAGCAACCAGATTCACTGCCCTTCTTGTACCGCAGAATACTGCCACAAGATTAGAAGATTCGTTTTTCAGCAAATGCACTAAGAGAGAAAATCTTTCCTTAATACCTGTGACATAATAATACTGTTTTAAGAAATCTTTTTCAACATACTGTTTTGTCCTTATTACAGTTGCGTTTTTCATATACCTGTTCGCAACTTCCATGACCTCTTTGGAAAAAGTAGCTGAAAACATCAGGGTTTGTCTTTTTTTATCTAGAGAGTTTAGAATTCTTCTTATATCTATGATGAATCCCATATCAAACATTTTATCTGCTTCGTCAAGAACCAAGATTCTTATATTATGAAGATTTATTACCCTTCTTCCCATCAGATCTAATAACCTTCCAGGAGTTCCAATAACTATGTTGGCTGTCTTTAGTTTTTCTATCTGGGGGACAATTGAAACCCCACCGAAAACCTCTACTATTTTTACTTGCTTGTAGCGAGCTAGTTTTTCAAATTCTTTTTTTATCTGCTGGCATAATTCGCGCGTAGGGGTTATGACTAATGATTGGACGCCTTCTCTTGGTTTAATTGATTCTAAAATTGGAATAGCAAAAGCCAGAGTTTTTCCAGAACCTGTACTTGATTGACCGACTACGTCTTTTCCTTCTTTGATTAAAGGGATGGTTCTATTCTGTATTGGCATTGGCGCTTCGAATCCATATTCTAAAATAGACTGCAGTACAAACGGATCTGAGATCAGTTTTTTAAATGAATTTTCTTCCATTATTTAGTTTATCAAATATCACTTTATAAAGGCTATCTTTTGGATTTAGTTAATTTATGTGGATAAGAAGAGTTATTTGGAACTAAAGAATCATTTTGTATCATACAACTAAAAACCAAAATTTCGCCTTATTTGCTGTATAGTAAATCTAGTTGTAATATACAACCGAAAAGCTTAAATACATGCCCTTTGTTGTATCATAATAATGAATGAAAAAGGAATGATTTTGGAAGAAAACTTTAATGAATACTTTGGATTAGCTGAACAAGCATTTAAATCTAAAAAATATAATTCGGCAGTTACACTATTTTTCAAAGCTATTAGTGCTGCTGTTGATCTATTTATTCTAAATAAAGAAGGGTTTGTTCCATCTTCACATACTGAAAGATTTAGAATTGTGAAGGATAAATATCATGAAATTTATAACATTCTAGATAAAGATTTTCCTTTTTATCAGGATAGTTATACAAATAGGATGGATAAAGAAGCAGCCGAGGTACTTAAAGAAGATGCTCAAAGAATTAAAAAAATGTGTGAAAGCTGAAAAAAAAGATAGGACCATTTTTGATATCGTTTTATATGGTTCAGTCGTTAAGGGTAAACAGGTTCCTAATGATTTAGACATTGTGGTCATTTTTAGGGAAGGCAGTTTAAAAGAAAGATTAACTAAAATACAACTTATTAAAAAAAAGATTATATCAGAGAAGAAAATAGATATTAAAGGCATTTTATGGGAGGACTTATTTCAAGAACCTTTTTTTGCCCGTTCAGGTATACTTGTTGAAGGAATAAGTCTTTTTGATAACAAACCATTTTCACGTAAAATTGGTTTTGAAGGTTTTGTTATTTTTATTTATAATTTAAAAAATAAATCGCATACAGAAAAGGTGAAATTTAATTATATTCTAAGCGGGAGGAAAGAGAGAGGGATAGTGGAAAAAATGGAAGGAAATCATCTGGCTCCCGGAGTAATTCAAATACCGATAAAAAATTCATTAGAATTCGAGGATATATTAAAAAAACATAGTATCATCTACTCAAAAAAAAGCCATTTAATCCAATGTTAAGAAGCATACATACTTTTATATGAATAAAGATTAAAGAAAAGTTATATAAATAAGATTAGAACAAGAACTAATATGATTAGAGACGTTATTATCATTGGAGGGGGGATTTCTGCACATACTGCGGCATTATATACAGCCAGAGCCAATCTAAAACCGTTGATTATTTCCGGACCTGAGCCAGATCAATTAAGCTTGACGAGCGTTGTTGAAAACTTTCCTGGCTTTCCTGAAGGGATTATGGGGCCGGAGTTGGTTGAAAATGCTAAGAAACAAGCGCAAAAATTCGGAGCAGAATACGTGACGGGTTTTGTGGATGGATTTAAGAAAATAGGATCTGATTATGAGGTTAGCATTGGCAAGAAGAAATATCTAGCGAGAACAGTAATCTTATCTACTGGAGCGAGTGCAAGATGGTTGGGGGTTAAAGGAGAATCACAGTATAAAGGGCGCGGAGTAAGTACGTGTGCTGTATGTGATGCGGCATTATACAAAGGTAAAAAAACAGTTGTTATAGGCGGTGGAGATTCAGCAATGGAAGAAACAATTGCGTTAAGCAAGTTTGCCACGCAGATTACAATAATTCATAGAAAAAATAAATTTAGAGCAAGTAAGATAATGCAGAACAGAGTTTTTGGTTTAAAATCTAAGGTTAGTATAGTGTGGGATAGT
>JACOZS010000020.1:1497-5971 GCA_016181215.1 Candidatus Woesearchaeota archaeon | reverse complement strand
TCCGGTAGAATTACCAATAGATTCTTCTAATGAAGCGATTCAATATTCGTTATCATTTGATCAAGTTAGATCTGAATTGAATAAACCTTTGGAAGGGGAGCTAGCCCAATATAAGAAGTATGATTGGTGGGCTACGTCTTCTAAATTGGATTCAAGCAGTTATGTCGGAAAAGAAGCGTGGTCTGTACATTGGTTTAAAGGACCAGGAGAATGTCAAAGTCCCTATGGTTGTCACATGGATATTACTTCAGATGGAATACTTATTTCTAATTTAAGTTGTAGTTCTGGATGGGATTGTAAATAAGCTCGTCTAAACTAATAAGCTTCGTTTGAGGACATAACAAGATCTTTTTTATTATACTGACTAAATATTTAAATTTTCATGCCCCTGCGCAGATGTGAACTTAAAAAATAGGCGAGCTGGGATTTGAACCCAGATCTAAACCTCCGCAAGGTCTCACGCCTTTACTGCTTTTTTTAATAGTTATATCCAGGCTAAACTACAAGGCCTAAAGAGAAGTTTTATAAAGTATGCTTAAAAATGTTTTGAAATCATGAAAGAGATTAAATGTACGAGCTGCAACACAAAATTAAGCAACCAGACAGGAAGCGTGGTCTTTAAATGCCCAGAATGCGGCAAATCTGAAATAGCCAGGTGCTATCATTGCAGAGAAATTGCTGCCAGATATACGTGTTCAAATTGTTCTTTTAGCGGACCAAATTAAAATGGCTAGAGTAATTGTTAATCTAAGGGTAATGCCTGAAGATATTGAAGTTAATTTAGAAGAGTTAACAGATAGGGTTATAGAGAAGATAATCAATTTTGGCGGGGAAACTCCTAAGGCTGAGACAGAAGAAGTGGCGTTTGGACTGAAATCCCTAAAGATATTATTTCTTTTAGATGAAAGCAAAAGTAACTTAGATCCGTTAGAGGAAGCTGTAAGAGGATTAGAAGGAGTTAATTCTGCTGATGTGGTTGATGTTAGAAGGGCAATAGGTTAACATGAATGAAGAACAATTGAATCAGGAACAAATAGAAGAATTAAATAATCTAGCAAGTTTGCCGAAAGAAGAACAGCAAGCAGAACTGCAGAAGTTTCTAAAGAAATTAAGCCCTGAACAAATCGAATTTTTGAAAAAACAGCAGGGGAATGGCTGCATATTTTGTTCGATAACTGAAGGCAAGATACCCAGCAATGTAATTTATGAGGATAATCATGTGATTGCAGTACTGGACATCAATCCTGCTTCCAGGGGGCATACTTTGGTAATACCCAAAAAACATTATGCTGTTACTGCATTAATGCCTGATAAGGAAGCTGAACATTTGTTTAATATAGCTAACAAAATAAGCAAGGCCTTATTTGACAACCTAAAATCCGAAGGGACAAATATATTTGTCGCTAACGGGGTTATAGCTGGACAGAACGTGGCTCACGCAGTAGTTCATGTAATTCCAAGATATAAGGATGATGGCCTGAATTTCTTTTGGGCTGGAAAGAAAGCCAATGACAAGGATATGGGCGATATAAAAAAACTGCTGGCTGGAAAGATAAAGATTGAAGAAGAGAAAAAAATTCATAAGATAGAAAAGAAGAAAATTGATTATCCTGAAGAAGAGAGGATAGCATAGGGTTACTATTTATTAGTAGTTATAAATCGAAAGGTTTATATACTTGCTATATCTACTATTTTAGTATAAATTGGAGGAAAAAACAAAATGACATTAACGGATGAAAAAAGAAGTAATATGTTGGACGCGGCGCTAAATCACGAAGAAAATGGGAGGCTTTCTATCGCTGCTTTAGTGTATGAGAAAGCTGAAGATTACGTAAATGCAAAAAGATGTTATGAAGAAAAGAAAATGTATCTATCTGCTGCCGAGATGGCTGAGAAACTTGATGATCCTTGGGAAGCTGAAAGATTACATGATTTGGAAGGAACGATGCATGGATTACGCGGGCTTTTCTTGGATAGATTTGAAGGCAAACCACTAAGAAACCTATACGACCCATTTGTAGAAGGAGATTTAGAACGCGCTGCAAGAAATTGGGAAAGTTAGTTAATAGAATTAACTCAGAAGGTAACTAACACAATAATAACCCCGATAAATATCGCTGCCGTGAAAGGAATACCCTTTTTAACCAAAACTTTTTTTATTTTTGCTTTTCTTAACAGTTCAATCTGATGTTTTTCTATTCCAAGGTAAGAGATTTCGAACTTCTTTTTTATGTTTTTATCAGCGATCCAATCGCCTTCTGTTAATTTTGATACTGGAATTAGATCGTACATTGAAGAGTTTTCAACTGATTTTGTAAATATGTAGACGTAATGGAATAAAAGGTATAATATTACCGGAAAAATAAGAACAACACTGAACCTCCTTTTTAATATGTAAGCCAGGAGGTAAGGGATTACAATTAATGATATGGCTATTATAAGGTTTAATTTTCTAGTTTTTAACATTTTTAAGAACTCTTTTTTGAATTCTACTTTGTGTTTCAAAGCCATTGCAATAGAATAAACAAGGCCGTAAACAGAACCAACGATAACTATTGATAACAACAGGATCAGCAGGAAATTGAAGTTTGTATCAATGAAGTAAGGTTTTGTTCCAAATGCAGCCCCAAGACCCATAAGCAATTTTGAGTCTCCCCCGCCCCAGAATTTTACGTAATACAAAATATGCGCCAATATGAACATAACTACAAACCCGAACAACCCATAAAGGAAATAATTAAGATCACTTTCTAATATGGCTCCAATTAAACGGACGGCTAAAACGGAGATTATCAGGCCGTAAGAAACAAAATCTGGAACTTCGAATGTTTTTATATCAGAGATTGATGAGATTAATAATGCGACAAGAACAAGAAATACTATAATAATATCTGCACCTATCATAGTAATAGCAGTAAAAGATACGTTTATAAATATTTTTAACTTGGTTCGAGTATGATAAGTATAATTGGAGGGGGGCCTGCCGGAACATACGCGGGTTCTTTGCTGGCGAAACACAAGGACGTTACAATTTATGAAGACCATAATGTAATTGGAAAACCAATACAATGCACAGGAATCATAACTGGAAATCTTGATGAGGTTATAAAAGTTCCAAAAGAATTAGTGCTGAACAAATTAAAAAGAGTTAAGGTTTACAGCCAAAATGAAGAAACTGAGTTTAAATTAAGAAAATATAATTATGTGTTTGAATTTATTGATACTGATGTCCTGATTGGCGCTGACGGGCCGCTGAGCAATGTTGCCAAATCGGCCGGATTGTTTAATAACAGAAAATTCGTGGTTGGATTACAGATAAGGGCAAAAATAGAATGCGAGGAAGACGTTTTTGAGACGTTTTTGAGCGAGGGTGATGGATATTTTGGATGGTTAGTTCCTGAAGATAATAAAACAGCAAGAATTGGGATAGCTGCTTCAAGCAATCCAAGAAAACATTTTCAGGAAATACTTAAACTAAGAGGAGGGGAATTTATTGAAGATCAATCAGGACCAATACCAATGTATCAGCCTGAGGTAAAAGCGCAGAATGGAAATGTGTTTTTGATTGGAGATGCCGCCACCATGGTTAAAGCAACTACTTACGGGGGCATATTGCCTGGAATGGTTGCTGGTCATGATTTGGATAAAGCAATAAAAGAAAGATTAGATTATGACAGATTATGGAAAAGTGGGATAGGCAAGGAGCTGATGTATCACTTGAGGATTAGAAAAATACTGGATAAATTCAAGGATAGTGATTATGATGAATTACTGAAGATGGTTCGCAAGGAAAAAGTTAAAGAGACAATTGAGATTTATGACAGGGAGTACCCAAGTAAGATGATTTTTAAGTTACTTTATAATGAGCCAAGGTTTCTGAAGTTCTTGTTTAAATTTGTTCCCGAAAGCTTTATAAACTCTGAATTTCTCCAAATTACCATGGTAACAGCACAAGATTTAGGATATCAAAAAGGACAAGCTGAAGTATTTGAAGGAACCTATGTTAAAGTTATGCCAAGGTTAAGAGAGGCAGGTTTAAGACCTTTAAATTCTGCAGATATAATGGATAAAAGATTAGAATCAGATAATTCTCCGTTCTGGAATTATTATTTTGATACAGTTACTGGCTTAGCAGCAACAAGAACCAAAGTTCGGGTTTTTCCGAGATGCGAATTATTACTAGCACTTAATCCAGACACCAGATTAGAAGCAAGAGGAATAGTTTTACCTTCAGGTTATGATGGAGACGCTGTTGAATTTAATAGAGAAGAATTAATACTAAATGAGGAACTAACAGAAAAACAAGTATTAGCCCATAAAGGATGGCTGGCTTTAGCAAATAATGATCAAAATAGACTAGCAAAATATGCAGAAAAAGTATTCAGATTAGGAAAAGATAGATTTGGATATAATGAAATGATGGGATTATATGTTCCAAACGATGAAAACCCTATAGTGCGTGGCGTTATCCTTG
>JACOZS010000020.1:0-1479 GCA_016181215.1 Candidatus Woesearchaeota archaeon | reverse complement strand
GTTAGGCGGCGAAGCCGCGCGAAAAAATTTGAGCGGTTTAGATTCAAAAGTTTTAGAAGCATTAAGATCTGGAAAAGCCTTTGATTTTAATGGAATAGTGTATGCTCCTATTTCAAAAGAAGCAGGAATACACTTATAGTAAAATTTATAAAATACTTTCTTTCTAAAATATTGTCCGGTACGACTGCTTATGATTAAAAATGATTAAGCAGAAAAGGCTTGGACTACACGCTCTTTTGCAAGTGCTACTGTTAAATTATTTGTAGCCATAAAATACAGCTGCGACTACCACATCATTATGGATGAAGCAGCAGTGAAACTAAATGTAAGGGAGCTACTCTTTGCGTGGCGTTATTCTCAACAGGCTTAACAACAGGTCCAATGCGAATGGCAACAGGAACCTTGACAACAATAATGCCCGCGTCGTTGGAATAGCCCAAGCCCGTACAAGGATTATAATAACTATCGTAATTTACTATGAATGATCACAATTACTCGTATCAAAGACTGTGCTCCTATGAGAACTTGGAGTTGGCATATAAGAAAGCGAGAAGGAGGAAAACTAAGAAATTCTACGTTCTGGAATTTGAACAAAATCTTACAGAAAACCTACTAAAGCTACGGACAGAACTTTTATTACATTCCTATAGACCAAAACCTCTAAAGACCTTTGTAGTTAGAGATCCCAAAACACGAAAAATAAGCAAATCCGATTTTAGAGATAGAGTAGTACACCACGCAATAATAAATATAATTGAACCAATATATGAACAAGTTTTCATACAGGATAGCTATGCTAATAGAAAGAACAAAGGAACGTTAGCCGCCACAGACAGATTTGATAAGTTCAAGAGAAAAGTTACTTCGAATTTTAAAAATAAAGCCTATTGCCTTAAAGCAGATATTAAACATTACTTTGATAATGTAGATCATAAAGTCTTAATTAGTATAATACGCAGAAAAATTAAAGACGATAAAATAGTCTGGCTGATATGGCAGATACTGGAAAACTTTGACTCTAAATTAAAAGATAAGGGCATGCCTCTGGGAAATTTAACCTCACAGTTTTTTGCGAATGTTTATCTAAATGAACTAGATCAATTTGTAAAACATAAATTGAAAGCAAAATATTACCTAAGATACGTTGATGATTTCGTAATTTTACATGAAAACTTGGAAGTTTTAGAGCAGTATAAAACAGAGATTAATCAATTTTTGAATACTCCTCTAAACCTAGAACTTCATAAGACCAAAACAAGGATAAAATCCTTGATTCGCGGAGTAACATTCTTAGGATTTCGCATTTTCTACCATTACAAATTATTGCGTAAATCGAATAAGAGGAAAATGAACAAAAAACTCCTGCTGTTAAAAGAGCAATTTGATAAAAAATTGATAAATTCTGATAAAGTTTATGAAATTATTTTTGGGTGGATCTCGTATGCCAAACACGCCAATACTTACAAGCTTAGAAAAAAT
>JACOZS010000049.1 GCA_016181215.1 Candidatus Woesearchaeota archaeon | reverse complement strand
TTTTTTATATTATTAACCCCAACAAAGCTTATATACTTCTAAAACTAGAATATGTTTTATGATAGACGAGTATAAGTTTGGAAGCTTTAGAATTAAAGGCAAAAACTACTTGGATGACGTTAAAATAATAGGGAATAAAGTAAGGGGGTATAGTTTAATGGATCATAGAAAAGGGCTTACTTTGGAGGACATGAAAGATATAATAGAAGCTAAACCCAAGATAGTGATTATAGGTTCCGGAGCCACCGGATTGTTGATTATAAATAAAGATGTGAAGGATTTTTTACGAACTTCTGGTTCGCAGGTGATTGTTGAGAAGACCTCTGATGCTGTAGGTACCTTTAATAGATTAACCAAAGAGAATAATAATGTGGCTGCTTTTCTACACGCTACTTCTTAAAAAGATTTATATACATTCTTTTTTAAGGTTTTTCTAACTGGGCCGGTAGTCTAGTGGTATGATGTCACCCTTACAATAAAATAAGTAAGGTGAAGGTCGGAGGTTCAATCCCTCCTCGGCCCATATGCGCGGGTAGTATAGCCTGGTCTAGTATACGGGCTTGCCAAGTCTGTGACGCGGGTTCAAATCCCGCCTCGCGCATTTTTATAATAATCTTTTTTCCTTCCTTTTGTTAGAGAAACCGATTATTTTTAGATAGTCTTGAGCATCTCTTCTTAACATTTTAACTTCATATTGTAAGTGTTCGGGAGGCCTTTTTTCCCTGATGGATATCTTGTTTTTGATATCAAATTTATTAAGAATTAAAGATATTTGTTCAATCATTCTTTTTGATGCGAGGCATAGAACAATTTGACCATATTTATTTACATGACCATCCGTATCTACAATTCCTCTGACAAAGTAAGTTAAAAACTCTTTAGGTAGACCATCTAATGGCTTATTAAGATGAATATCATAAGTTTTCTTCGGGTACAGATTTAAGTAGTTTTTAATCAGATTAGAAATATCAACTGAGTTAAAATAAAGAGAAAGCGAATTGGGTGGTCTATAGTACTCCCATACTTTCTTACTAAAATTCTTTTCTATCAGTCCTTTTATGTAAGCCCCATAGTCTTTATCGTCTATGGCATGTAAATGAATAGCTATCCTATAATGTCCAGTTTTCTTACGATGAAAGAAACTACCATCTCCAGCGAAAATACCTAGAAATTCACCTAAGATTTTATCGTCTGCAGGTATGGTTACTATGGGCCACCGCTTACCCTTAATTTTCTTATAATGATAATAAATAGTAGATTTTGCCAATCCAGTTAGTTCCTTTATTTTGTTTATAGAATTATCCCCCCTTATTAGTTCTAAGACTTGATTGTTAACTCTCATTTTATTAATATCCGGGTTATATTCCTATTTATATCTTACGCGCGTCCCAAAAAACTTTGTCAACTTTGGGAATATATATGTTAGAGCATAATTCCAAAAATATTTTAGAAAATCCGAAAACTTTCCGAAAAAATTGTTTAATAACCTTTAAATAATATCTCATAACTTGTAATGTTATGGAATTCAAGAAAGAATTTGAGGAGAAATACAGTAAATTAACAAACTGGGGAGAATATAAAGAAGCTATTTCTAAATTTCCTAGAAAAAGCATAAGAGTTAATACTTTAAAAATATCTGTTAAAGAACTAAAAGAAGCATTAGAGAAAAAAAGTTATGAGTTAGAACAAATTCCATGGTGCAATGAAGGATTTTGGGTTAAAGAGAGGAGAGATCTCGCAACATCAGAAGAACACAAGAAAGGCTATTTTTTTATACAGGGTTCTGTTTCAATGATTCCTTCGATTGTTCTTGATTTGAATGAAGAAGACTTGGTTTTAGATATGTGTGCTTCTCCTGGCGGTAAAACAACCCATATGGCGAGTATAATGAACAATAAAGGATTAATCCTTGCCAATGAAGCAATATCCAGCAGATTAACAGCATTAATCTTTAATTTACAAAGATGCGGAGTTATGAATACGATAGTAACTTATGAAGATGCTTTGAAATTGAAAGGTAAATTTGACAAAATATTATTGGATGCTCCTTGTTCTGCTTCTGGAACTATAATTGGGGATAGTAAACATACAGAGAGAACGTTACTGGAATGGAATCAAAATACCATATTAAGACTGGCTAAATTGCAGAAGAAATTGATATTGAAAGCTTATGAATTATTAAAAGAGAATGGGGTAATGGTTTATAGTACATGCAGTTTAGAACCTGAAGAAGATGAAGAGGTAGTGCAGTATTTATTAGATAAGACGGATGCTAAATTGGAAAGGGTTAATCTTGATATCAAGGCTGATTGGAATAATGGGATTAAGATATGGCCACAGTATTACGGAACAGAAGGATTTTTTGTAAGCAAAATAATTAAAGAGTAACTATAAAGTAGTAATAAATAGAAAGGTTTATATACTAATCTTTCTTCAAAAATAGAATGCAAGAAGAGAAGTCTCCTACAAAAAAACCTGAACCTCCATCTTTAAGCCATTTTGGTAGCAACTTAGCCCATTATTTTGGTAATAAGGTAGGAATGGCACGGGTATATCATATGAGCGGAGAAGGTTCTACAGCTAATTTCGGAAAATTTAAAGCGGATTTTACTGATGGGCTTGAAGGGATAATTGCAAGAAATAATCCTGGAGAATTGATGGGAGTTACATTAGATAATTTGAGGGAAATGCTTCTTTTAGCGGCAAATTCTGATTGGTCTGATGTTAACGCAATTAAATCGCTTTATCTTAAATATAGCGAAATAACAGGAAAAAACTATAATATACCAGAATTATTCAAAGAAGGATAATTATTATCAGCAGTTTTCTCAGATACTTAAGGTAAGAGATAGTTTTATATTATATAAGTCTTTTCGATTTTTATGCAAAATAAGGTGTTAACTACGGTTTTAGGCAGAATAAGGCCTACCAAGGAAGAAGAAGATGCTTTGATTAAACTGGCCAATGACGTTATATCCAAAATTAAGATTAAGGATTGCAAGATTAAACTTGGCGGTTCCGGAGCTAAAGGAACGTGGTTAAAGGGCACGCATGATATCGATTTCTTGGCGGTTCCGGAGCTAAAGGAACGTGGTTAAAGGGCACGCATGATATCGATTTATATGCTGTTTTTAACTATAATAAATATGAGAATAAATCTGATCAATTGTCTGATATATTAATCAAAAGCTTAAAGAAATTTAAGACTACAAGACTTCATGGATCAAGGGATTATTTTCAGATTGTTCATAAAGGATATACCTTTGAGGTTGTGCCCATTTTGGATATTAAAGATTCTAAAGACGCTAAAAACATTACAGATGTTTCTCAGTTACACGTAGATTATGTTTTAAAAAACAAAAAGTACCAGGATGACATAAGAATAGGAAAACAGTTCTGCAGAGCCAATAAGATTTATGGGGCTGAGTCTTACATAAGAGGATTTAGCGGATATGCTGTAGAGTTGTTAGTCATACATTATAAGGGGAAGGAGAGTCCGTTAATTCTTATTGATCCAGTACAAAATGATAGAAATGCAGCTGCCGCGCTGTCGCAGGAAAAATACGAGAAATTCATAGAATTATGCGGGGCTTATTTGAAGAAACCCAAGGAAGATTTTTTCATAGAGAAGGGAATTGATTTGAAAAAGAAAGATGTGGTATTAGAAATTATTCCTGTAACCGGAAAGAAGGATGTTGTAGGAGCAAAACTAGTAAAGGTTCTTAATCATATTGTATTTAACTTAAAAAAAGAAGGTTTTGATGTCAGGGAATTCGGGTTGGAATTTGATAAGAAATCTTATTTATGGTTTAATGTGAATAAAAAGATTAACAAAACTAAGATAGTGTCAGGTCCGATTTTGGGGATGGAGCAGCATACCAAGGCCTTTAGAGAAAAATATGGCAATATTCAGGTTAAGGGCAATAGATTATACGCAGTAATAAACAGAAAATATAATGATGTTAATGAATATATAAAGGAATATTTGAAAGAAGATAATGTAAAGGCTGCATTTAGTAAAGCAAGGTTTATAAAGTAAATTAGGTTCTAGTTTCAAGTAAAAAAGAGGGTTAAAATTGATACAGGATAGGCAGATTATACTGGCAGCTCTTTTGGTATTAGCAGGAAGTATTCTATCTACAGGAGTTTTACAGGAGGATATTTCTGGAGTGTTTCAGTTTAAAGAAGGATTTATGGAATTAAGCGGATATGCTTCAGCTTCTATAACTCCAAGCTGTAATTCCAGCAATACTGTGTTAAAGATATCAAGCATAAGCAATGCGCACGCGGGTTTTTGGAATGTAAGCACTTACAACCAGAATGTTTGTTACACGAATGATGCCGGGCAGGATTGCAGTACAAACAGAAGCAATGTAGTTTTAAGATTGTCTGGTTTGGACAATGCGCATGCTGAGAGAAAAACAGATAATACTGCAGGGTATCTTGATGTATGCTTTGGAAGTTTATCCTGTGATTATAATACTGATTGTACTTCTTTAGGACCTAATTATGAGTGTTTGTTAAGCATTAGTTCTAACACGAATGCACATGTTGGAGACTGCAATGCGTATCCTTTGAAGGTTTGTTGTGCTAAATCTGCTTCAGTTTGCATTGATACAGATAATGATGGATTAATAGGACAACCACCGCCAACTGCGTGCGGCGCAGATGCTTTTCCAACAGATCCATGTTCTAAAGTGATACAAGGAGATAATTGCATGGGACAGGGATGCAATACTGATGCTAATAATGATGGTGTTGCTGATTTGTGCCAGCCTCCATGCGTATTATTTGGGGCTAGCTGGAGCAGATTGACTGCTACTGACGGACAGCTTGTTACTTTAACTGTAACTGGAAGCCTTGCATGCAACAATGCATCTGCCAACTTTAACATAATGGAACA
>JACOZS010000048.1 GCA_016181215.1 Candidatus Woesearchaeota archaeon | reverse complement strand
GATAGGGCTATGGTGTAAGTACCAAGGTAACGAGGTATTCAGCCAGTAGCTACTAAACGCTCGAATTGGAATTGTACTGTGCCTATGTTTTTTTTATGTCTTCTATGATATTTTACGTTTGGTCTAATTTTATTAGAGTCTATCAAAAGATGAAGAAGACTCCAGTAGAAATGGCAGGGATTGACCTAAAATTAAAACAAAACAAAGGGCTTGACTTGATTGAGTTTAGTTACTAAAGGCTGAAAAATGGCAGAACAAAATATTATATTTTTTATAGGAATCCTTTGGGCTTTGATATTAGATGGAATACTCGTAGAAAGAGGAAACGGTTATTTAAAAATAAGACCGTTTGGTAAAGACTTTCAAGGAAGTTTCAAAGCCTTCATTTTTTATATAATTGAGATTATTTTAATATCTGGGTTAATCACTTTGTTGTCAAAGAACTTTATACCCAATATTTTAGATACCAACCAATTTATAACTACAGTACTCTCTATAAGTTTAGCTTATGCAAGTTTCAAGAAAGATATTTTTGATTAAATCCACCAATATTTAAAGTTACAGCCAGAAATCACAATATATTTAAACCAAGATTTCTTGTTTATTTTAGGTAGGAATCAGGCTAACTTGCGGGTCTTTTTGGTAAAAATTTTTATTAAAAAGGTCTGAGGAAAGTCTCCACACCTCTCGTATCGTAACAGATATGATGAAAACGCCACTTCCACAAGGAAGATCCTGAAAAGGATGGCAACAGCTCAGAAACGGTACTGCCATTCATCGCGATGATGTTGAGTGCTTAAACGCACTAAATCTCTAAAACGGGATTTGAAGTTTCTCGCGAGAGAAATGAGTTAACCAATTGAGCACGTTGAATGGACAAGTTGAAACGGCTAGTCCTGGTGCAAGTCTTCAAAAGACGCGTAGTAGAATGTTAGCAGGGATGTTCTGTTCAACAGCATCCGAACAAAATGGGGCTTACTCGATTCCTACCATTTCATACTTTAAAAGGCAATAATTCTCTTTGAGGTTCTTTTCTCTTTTTATTTACTCTAACACTTGAGATATGAACTGTTGTATTTGAAGATTTGAACAAAATCTTCTTTCCATCTACGGTCTCAGACACACCGTCACCATCATTATGACACTTATATTTCCATTTGCATCCGTTGCAGTTTCTGGTTGGATTTGGACTAAAATCTCCTCTCCTTACTCTTTCGTTAGCTTTTATTATGTCTTCCAAAAGAGAATGAATATCTTCCTTTGTCCTGCTTACAGGGTTTATAAGTCCTGTTCTGGTTAAAAAGTATTCAGTACTAAGTATTCCATCTACATCCAGTGGATCTGCCTTTATTCTTTTCTTTATGTCTTGAGTGATCCCAAATCTTTCTGCTAATTCCTTATTATTTGGATTGTTAACTAGCTCATTTAAAACACCTAATACATAAAAAGAAACCTGCCTTCCATGATGATATTCCTGTATTGATGGTTCTTCAAATCCGGTTTTTGTTTCCCTTATAAGCAATGGGCTTCTTAACTCATCCACCCTTCCAATCAAACCAAGAGTGTAATTATTTCCACCAACTTTGAAATCCAGCACAATATTAAAAGGAAATTCCGAATTTATAGGAGGTTGTTTCCCAAAGTATTCATTGTAAATATTTATAGCAGAAACCCCAACATTACTCTTCCTTATGAATTTTTCTCTTAGGTCTTCCTCCCACTCCCCGTTTCCGTTCAGCTTTTTTCTCCATTCTATATCTAGCCCCTGCATTTTACCGGGATTAACAACACTAAACCACCAAACCCCCCTGCATCTTCCTGCATAGGTTTCAGCTTTTTTGACTTTCCATTTAGGTAACTCATCATAGAAATTCTCTATCCTCCTATGCAAAAAAGAACCTTCTGCAAAATAAGGAAATGTGACATCTGGTCTTACTCCGTCAAGCATGTAACCTAACTTTCTTCCGCATTCCTTAGAAGCCTCTAGTTTATGGTTGCTCCAAGAAGTTACTGTTCTAAACATAAATCAAAGACAGAAAAGTAGAATATATAAAGCTTAGTCTTATGCGTCAAAAATCTAACAAACACCTCACTATTAGGACCAATGTTCCTGAATATGTGCTTTGGGGCAGCTTCACAGACCTATCGCAATGCGTTAAGTTTACCAACAATTGCATCAAAGACTTCTTTCTTTTTTTCCTTCGATAAAGAAAATAACGTCTTTTCAATCATTGCTTTAGAAATAGTGAAAATATAATTTAATTTTATAACACTGTCTTTTATTGCTCCATCTTTCTTCAATAAAGAAACCCCTTTCATTTCAATATTGCTTGTGATTCCGGCAACAATGACATTACCAAATTCTTCAAACAGAACAACAGCAGGTCGTTTCTTTACCTCGAATGTATCAGTAAATTGGACATCTGCAAGAATAACATCGCCTGATTTAAGCACGTTCCCAGGCCTCATCTTCCGCATTATCCCACAGCTCTTTCATCTTTGTCTGTTGGATTTTGTGCAAAAATTCATCATAGTGATTGCTTTTTTTTGCGGTCTGGAAGACCTTTATCATATGTTTAATCAGATCATTGTATGTTTGTCTAGGATATTCCTGCGCTTCTTTGAGGGATTTAACTAATGATTTGTCCAGTTGTATGGTTGTCGTTGCCATTATATATCACCTATAGACAGCTATAACTTATTATATATTTAAACCTTTCCATTTTTACTATTTCTATCAGCTTCGTTCCGAACTTAAACAACTTCTTCTAATACTTAGGTTATACCAGACGCTAACTTTACAGCCAAAGAAATCATAATCTTTTTAAACACACCTTCTCCTGATTATATCATGGCAGAAAGAATTCAGATGCCCCAGTCAAGCGGGGGAATTATAAGATACACAGAAGATTATCAGTCAAAACTAGAATTCAGTCCAGTCTGGGTAGTAGTAATGATAGTTCTTGTAGTTTTAATAGAACTTGCCTTGTTTGCTTTAGGCTCTAACTTCCTTAAATAATTATCAGGCCATAACCCGTATATCAGGACTTAAAAGATATACTTTATCCTCTTTACTTCTCAATCCTCTGTAAATTTTCTGCACATACTCCCTTCTTGATTTATCAAAATAAAACTTGTTGAAGTTTTCAGGATTGCTTTTCTTCAAAACCTTCCAAAATAGTGAATCCATTGAAGGATAAGGATATTTTGTGAATATTATGGAATTGCACATCTCCCCAGGAAGATCTACTCCCCTGCCGCACTTTGTTGAATAAAGAATATCAATTTTTCCTTGCTTGAATATCTGAAGTAACTCTCCTAACCTGAATCTTTCCTGTTCTTCTGTAAACTCAAGCTGCGTTTTTAATAGATTTAATCCGTATTGTTCTTTCTCCTCTTCATTAGGCAGATCAGAAATAGCATTTACATGAATCAACACAGGCCTTTTAGCCGTTTCAATGCACTTCTCTAAAGCTTTAAGATAATTCTCTCTTGATACGGTTCCGTCTCTGAATTCTTTATATCTGAAATTCTTTTCTAATCTTGTAAAAACTCTGTTGACGGTTCCATGCTCTTTGGTTTCTGCTTCTATGATAACATAATTCTTAATTCCAAATACATCTTTTAACACCTGGTCCGAATGCAAAGTTCCGGACATCATTACAAAAATCCTATTCTTGTCCAATAAACTATTAAATCTTTTTGCAAGATCAGCATTTACCAATGTAACAATAACATTGTTTCTTTTGTTTGTGCTGTAGCCGATGTAAGTATCATCTCTATGCTGCTTAAACTCTTCAGCAATCAGGCAGTAATCCTCAAAATCCTCATACTCCATTATTTCAGGACTGTCCCTCAGGAAACCAAACAAATCGTTTACCTTGCTGTCTTTCAATAATCCTATCTCATTAGTGTAATCTTTTCTGGCCTCAAGAACCATTTCATGAATTTGGTTCAATATTTCTTTCACTTTTTCATTCTTGCAGCTTTTGTTAAAGTTTTCAATTCTTGAAGCAAAATAATC
>JACOZS010000016.1 GCA_016181215.1 Candidatus Woesearchaeota archaeon | reverse complement strand
GGTTTTGCTTGAAGTGTCAATTGAATTATACCTTAGAACATGAGTTTCTCCTGTCCTATCATTTCTATTTGAAAGAATGAAGTAATCCTGCTGATTGATATTAAAATCAGTTCTGTTAGAGCCTTCTATAAAAAATAGGGATCTTGTTGAATCTCCAAGCCTGAAGATTCCTGAACCTTCACGATTCACAAAAGGAAAGATATACACTTTGTCCTTTTTGTTTGTAAAATGAAGCTTTAGTTGCGTGTCACCAGAAGCTTCTATTTTTACTTCTGTGGTTGAAACATCTGAAAGGCCATTATATTTTATATCCCAAGCTCCAGTCAGGAAAGATTCTTTTTTTATTTCTTCTGATAATAATTCAGATTTTGGGAGATAAATGTCGTCTGCTGAGGTTACTCTGTATTTTAGGGAAGACAATGTAAATTCTGAGTCTGTACTGGTTGCTTTAATTTTAATATAAGCGTTGCTTAAGGTTCCATCATTTACTTTTATGCCTTGCGAAAAAGCTTCATCGTTGTAAGTATCTTCAAAGTACAATTTTTCAGCTGCCAAGAATATCTTTACTTGATCCTGAGAATTTTCACTTTGAATTATGTCGTCTATCCCAAGTTTAGTGCCGTCTTTTAGAGTATAGGTTTCTCCTTCTTCCAGAGCGTCTGTTGTTTCATCACCTATTTTTAAACGAACTTCTGGATTTACTTCGCTGTCTGAGATTACATAGGCTTCTACTACATAATCCTTGCCGTCTAATGTGAATTTTTTAGTTTCCTGTTCTGCAAGTATTTGAACTAACGGAGCGGATAAAAGAGTAAGCTGTACTTTTTTAGCTGAAGTATCTATGCTAGTACTTGTTACTGAGAAGACTCTGCCTAAAATATTTAGTTCTTCATCTTCTATGTCTTCAAGTCTGGCAGATTTGATGTCTGATTGGAACCCTTCTTCAAATTCCAGTTCATATTCAAGTATAGCATCTGAGATGTTAGATCCTGATTTTATTTGAAGATAGTCTGTTACCCCTGATCCGTCTTTTGTAAAATTAACCATTACTTTCTGTAAAGAATTCGAATCTTCGAATCTGAGATATTGATTGTAATCAGTAGATCCTTTATTTGAGGTTGATTTGCCTGATTTTAACAATTCTGGTAATTCTTTTGATGTCAATGCTGGATAGACACTGCCTAATGCTTCTCTTAGTTCTAAAACATCTGAATTTGTCTGGAATTTAAAAAGTTTTTCATCCTGGGTCGTTGAAACTGCATGCCCGCTTATTTTTGTGGTTGATAGTGTTAGTGTATAAAAGACTCCAAGGTAAAGCGATATTACAATAACTGTAATAAAAACCACAAGTAACAACCTCTCTTTCATTGGGTTTAATAAGAAAACTTAGCTATAAATAACTTACTGTTCTTTCATTCTAAAACAGACTGTTACACGATACTGTTCTTTATTGGTTTCTCTGTTTATAGAATGTAAAGTACGGGAAAGAGTTAAAGTTCCGTTAAAAGAACGTTTCAATTTTTTACCTAAGGCTCGTGCGAATCTTTGGTCTGTCAGGTATAAATCTACTCCTTTTTTTAACTTAATTATTTTTGATATTCTTACATTATCCCGCTTCTTAAGCTGATTACTGATGAATTTTATAAGTTCGTCTGTTTCTGGCCTTAATTGGAGAATTGCTTCAAAATAGCTAGAGTGCTGTTGATTGCGCATGGGGTATTCCTTTTATTTTTATTATGTTTTCTTTAGTTATTACTCCTGATTTCAGTGCAAGTTCAATTGATTTTTTACCTACTATGTTTAGATTTGTGGCATCTTTCAAGATTTCTATGATGTCTGTTTCTGTTCTTTCCTCTCCTTTGTAGAAACGTTCTGTTATATCTAATCTAAGTTTTTTATCCTCTATTCTTTTGCCTATCAGGTTCTTGTCGCATAATGCAACTACTGTCCTGTCCCCAGAATGGTGTATTTTCAGATACATGTTATAGTTTGGCAACAATTGGCTGTTTTGCCCCGCAGGCTGTACATCTTAGGTAGTGGAAACGTTCTTCTTTTATGACTTTTGTGTCTGGCTTGCCGCATTCCTTGCATATTACAAAATCTCTTGCGTACTGCTGTATTTTTTCATTGATTCTAGCAGAAGAGATTTTACGACCAAGTATTAGTCTTGGACCGTCTATAGCTGCCGGTGTGGCTAATTCGCGCTGCAGAAATTTTAGCAAATGCGCTTGATCACGATCAAATGAAGAGCAAATTTGAGAAAAGTTGGATATTACTGTTTTGTTGCCTTCAAGGTGGCCCTTTACTTTGCTTAATTCGAATCTTTCCTTGGCTATGGCTACCTCAGGCAGTTTTGATTTCGCTTCTTCCAACATTTCTTCATAAGATTTCATATTCTTGATTAGAACAAAAAAGAAGTTATTTAAAGATTGTTATTTATATTGATTTTAGAAATCCTGGTTTTGGTTCGAAGATTTCACCTTCAGCTAAGAGTTCATTTATTACTTCTTCTGCTTCGTGTGCCGGGAGGCTTGTTTTTTCAGTTACTTCCTTTATACTAATCATTCCGTTTGTATTTGAAATCACTGAATAAATTTTCTGCCTTGTGTTCTCTTCTTCAACATTGACGTTTTCTACAACTAGTTCGGTGCTAGTTTCGAGTTGTTTTGGCGTTACTTTTGATGTGTATGTTTCATGGCTCGCTATGTGAGTAGATACTATCTTTCCTGGCTTGCCGCATATTTTGATTAGCTCCAACTTCCTGGCAAGCTCCCAATTTGGATTATCAAGAATCTTTACAACTTCAGGTGCAATGAATAATTCAGCATTATACTCGCGAACCTTGCCAATGACCAGAACCATATGACTTGGTTTGATGTTTTTTAATCTGACTGTATCGTCGCGAAATGCCTTGAGTCTTATTGTTGAGGTAGAATCATCAATTGTTATAGTCGAGTATGAACCGTCTTCGTTGTCGAACTTGCTAACTACGGTTCCTATCAAGTTTACCCTGGAAACACGCTTGTCAAGAACCTGAACATAATTTGGATCCCATTCTCCTTCCTGTTTTACATAGGTGCCATTAACAAGATCTGATATCCAAAGCTTGTAAGCTGGCTGACGTTGTTGCATTTTAAACTATTTTTTGAATGAATCCTCGTTT
>JACOZS010000015.1:595-6996 GCA_016181215.1 Candidatus Woesearchaeota archaeon | reverse complement strand
AGTGCACGCAATTGAAACCGGTTTATCCAGCGATCCTGAAATGAATTGGAGAATTTCCTGGCTGGATGATAAAAGTATTTTGAGTTTTTCTGATGCCCATAGTTTCTGGCCCTGGAGACTTGGAAGGGAGGCTACAGTCCTTGAATTGAAAGAATTAAGTTATAAAGAACTAATCAAGACCATAAGGGAACAAAAAATAAAAGAAACAATAGAAGTAGATCCCAGTTATGGAAAATACCATTTTGATGGCCATAGAAATTGTAATATAGTTTTAAATCCTGATGAGATTAAAGAGAATAAAATATGTCCTGTTTGTAGGAATCAATTGACTATAGGAGTATTACATAGAGTGAATGAGTTGGCAGATAGAAAACCCGGATATAAACCTAAAAATGCAAAGCCATTCAGAAAGATATTACCTTTATCAGAAGTGATTGGTTTGTCTTATAATGTAAGTCAGTTATGGGGGAAGAAAGTTTTTGCAACGCATCATAAATTGATTGAAAATTTTGGAAATGAATTTAATATTTTGTTAAATCCTGATTATAATAAATTAAAAGAGCTATGCGGAGATAGACTAGCCAATCTTATGATTATGAATAGCGAGGGAAAAATAAAAATTGAACCCGGGTACGACGGCGTTTATGGGAAGCCGGTCCTTGAAGAACAACAACATATCAAGAAAGGACAGAAAACACTTAAAGAATTTTAATATTCTTCTAAATATGTTTATTATTAGTCAAAACTAATTTTTCCCCTTTTTTATCTTCTTGAAAGGCGGTTCTTTTTGACAAATCCCCAGATCTTCTTAGTCATTTCGCTCGGAGTAACATTCCCAGAGCCAAAGACTTTTTCCAAGGTTTCTTTTCTTCCCTTGAAGCTTATTGTATATCCGCCAAATGGTTTTCCTTTAGCCATATAAAAAACCTTGTAGAGGTAGGATATAAATGTATCTGTTTTAGAGACAAAACCAGAAACTGTTTTTATTAGAGGTTATTTTAACTAACCGAAAAGCTTATAAATAGATGTTGCTATTGTATAGTGGTATTTAAAATGAAAAAATTACTTGTATTGATAGTAGGATTGTTTGTAGCTTTTTCAAGTTTGGTCAGTGCTAGCCATTATGATTATGGAGCCAGCAGATTTGATTCAGGTTTATCTTATGGATCTAATTATCTTGGTGGTTACAGAAGTTATCCTAGAGTTGATGAAGGATTTCAGTTTAATTTCAATAACGATGCCTATAACGCACCTTACGTACTCAGAAGGAATAATTTCAATGTTGGAAGTTCTGTTTCAAATAATTATTTGAGAGATTATTTAAATGAAAATTCAGTTAATAACAGAAATTTTGGTTCTGCTTATTTGAATGATGCAAGTTCAAGCAGAAGTTCTTATGGAAGAGATTTTGCTAATTATAACTACAATGGGAATCAGAATAATCTTTATAAATCAAGAAATTGTCCTGAAGGAAGCACATTTTATAAACAGGTAAGGATAGATCCGCATGGTGGTGGAGATCTGGACGTGACAGAGATTGTTTGTGATGCAAGAATACCGGTATTTAAGTTTAATAACCAGGCTAATACATTTGCAAACTCCGGGAGATCAAATACAGCAAGCAGTTATGATAATTCCAGATCTTATGGATCTGGATTTGAAAATGGAGCGAATTCATTTAATAGCAATAGATTAGTTGATAATGTTGCAAGACAGGAAAATGTTAATGCTTATAGAAACATTGCAGGAAGAATAGGGAGAGGAACCAGCGTGTTTTATTGAGAAATGAAAACATCAAATTATTATCATTCCAAAAATGTTGAGGGATCGCGTGAATTTGCTCCTGAACTAGTGGAATATAGAGGGAGGCGATGTTTAATATTGCATGCTTCTGAATTTAGCGAAATGAGACATAAATTTGGGGATGAAGGCCATCTAGTATCGGTATCACAACCGGTAACTCTGCCCAAGTTACTTATTGTTGCAGGTTTCATTGTTGGAGACTATATGAAAACAAAAGAAGGAAGTAGTGTTCCAGTGACAGAAGTTGAAAAGATACCAAAGGATGACCAAGAAAATAGGAGTGGGCTTGTTGAACTTTTAACGCGTAAAGGTGAAAAGGCACCAATTAATTTTTGGGATTAATCTAATCTTTAATCAACCAATATAGTTCACATGCTGTTCTGGAGATTCATGGGAGGCTGATTTCTTTTTTCTCAAGACCCTATTTATTTTTGGCCTGTTAAATCTGACTTCTTTTTCCAATTCTTCAACTTCAGCGTCAAGCTCAGAGATTTTTAGATTTAAACCGAGCTGCATATTTTTCAAGTATTCTTTTTCCATTTGCAGTGCAATAAACTTTAGGATATCTTGGAATCTTCTGCATGGCTATCCCACCAAGAGCAATGATCTCCTGACCTCCAGCTTTTTCGAAAGTATCAAGCACTCTGCTGCAGAATTCATAACATGCGCGCTCGTCAAGAGGCTGGACATCTCCTGCCAAGAACAATAAAGTTTTATTTCCAACGTTTTTATAATAAACCTCTATTACAGGAAGCTCCAACAAGTTTTCTTCATTTACGAAGACAAGATGAGGATAGTCATAAGAATGAATTTCCATGAGTTTCTTAGCACCAAGGCTATCAATCATGAAATCAACAGCGATTTTTCCAACATTGCCCATGCCCGGCAAGCCCTCGATAAGAACAGGATTCTTAATTTTAGGTTTTGATATCTGTTTTATTTCCCACACCATACTAGAATTTATGTAGCTAATCTTTATAAACGTTGTTGTTTCTTGAAAATCCTGCGATATTTTCCATATGGGTCTTCTGGAGAGAATTTGGCCGGTTTTGGCGTTAATGCTTGAGAACTACATTTTGAGCATATTGAGTGAGTTGTGTATTCATAACATTTAGAACATCTTAATATTTCTACTTTCATCTTATTGCCTGGAATTCTCCTTTTTCTTTTTTCATTTCATCTGATATTAAAGAAGATATTTTTTGGAAAACTGATTCTGCTGATTTATAATCTTTAGATGTGATTAACAAACGGTAATTCGGCGCTCCGAGATAAGTAAGTTTGACATCGTAATTGTTTTTAGCAGTTAGATCCAGAACTTTCTTTAGCACAGATTTTATTCTTTCGATTCCGTCAGGTGCTGGATTTTTGAGAATTAGTTTTGACTCGATTTTAACTTCCGGCGGTTTAATACAATTTTTGTCAGTTCTGAAGCAATTTTTTTGTCTATACCAAGATTAGTAAGCAATTTTTCATCTCCAGAAACTAATTTTTTGTAGCAAGTGTTTAACAAGCTGAATTCTTCTATAATTCTCTTGCCTGCTTTCTGGTAAATCTCTTCTAGGGATATTGAGGTTTTTTTAGCGACTTGTTCCAGTAATTTTTCTGCTTTTTCTTCCTGTTTGCGGTCATTTAGTTTACCCAATCTTTCAGATTCATTTACTCGCCTAAGGGAGATATCAATATGACCTTTACTTTCATCAACACCAATAACTTTGCAAACTATCTTCTTGTTCTCGACTACGTAATCGCGAATGTTTCTAATACGGCCAGGAGCGATTTCAGAGATGTGTATTAAACCTTCTTTTTTAAGATATTCATCTAGGTCGCAGAATATGGATGTTGGAAGAATTTTTTTTACAGTGCAAATAACCAATTCTGATATACGCGGGTAGGTTTCTTTTTTGTAAAACATGTTATTCCAAGACCTCTAGAACGCGGGCTTTTATATTTCCTTTGCCTCCAGTGGACTCTGCGATTGTTTTATTACAGACAAGACAGTTTATGGTTACTGCAGGCTTCCCGAATATGATCTGCTCGTTCTTGCATTTTGAGCATCTTACTTTTATGAAACGCGAACTTGGTTCACGGAATACAGGTTTGGTTTTCATAGGATTAATGGTTTTGAATAGATTTAAAAAGATTATGGTAAGGTTTAAATAGTAATCTTTATATCATTAGGTATCCAAAAGGAGGTGTAGTGAATGGCTGATAAAACAGTTGTTTTGATGATTCTGCTAGTGCTTGCTTTAGCGTTTTTATTTGGTAGTACTGGAACTACAGGTAATGTTCCGAGGATAAATGAATGTACGCCTGGAAGGACGATATGCGCCAATCAAGCGAGTGCAATCTGGATATGCGACGCAGCAGACGCTACTTGGGATATTTCAACGACAAGATCCGAGTTTTTAGAAATGAACGCAGCTTCAATTTCTGATCCAGATCAGGTTGATTGCATCCAGGACAAATTCGGAGCCAGGTTTGTGATAAGCCAGCTAAATACAGCAGGAACTTCTATTGATGACCTGGGAAGGGTGCAAGGCTATAACAGCTAATGCAACATGAAAGACAATTCCTTTCTTCTTTTTTCTTTATTGATTTTATTAATTGCATTTCTTTTTGGCGGTTTGAATAATAATATAAGCGGACATGATGTTAGGGCTGTTGAGGTAAGATGCGAAGGGAAGACACAGCAAGGGATTGACTCAATATCCATAAGCGGGGTATTTGATCAAGGAGAAATTGAGTATTACTGCCAGGATATGGTTTGCGAAGAGGTTTATACAGGAAAAAGAATCTGTTAAACAAATTCTATTTTTTTTGATCTAAAACTAGAGCCTTGTACTGATGATTTCCCACATTCTTTGCACTTAAATCTAAAATCAGTTTTCTTGGAAGATTTGACTCCGGCCATTTTCCATCTTGAGATTGGAGGTTTTGAACCCCATTTTCCTAAATTCCCAGCTCCTCTGCCTTGGCCTCGTTTAAGTGCCCTTTGAATAGAACCTCTTTTTAAGGAAGAACGCTCTTTCTTTTTAGATTGAGCTACAGCGTGTTCTGTATGACGCTTGCACTTGCGGCAATACATGTTACGCTTTTTCGGCATTTTCATGGCTTATTTCCTCTGCACGTTCTTTTTCTATCAGTACGCCAGCAATCCTTGAAGGAAGATTGGCTAAATCTTCTGATTCAAAGGGACCGTATATATTTAGGTCAGTACCAACGAACTTCGGAACTGCGTGTAAAAATCTAATGAGTTTTGTTTCTTCGGCCACGGTTTTTAATTCTTTTGGTTTCTCTTTTTCAAGAACTGGAAGTTTTTTCTGAAGAACGTTGAATAAAATTGATTCGCGACCTGAATTGAGAATTTTTAGAATTTCATTATAAAGATACCTTTCTTCAGGAAGAAGAGCAGATAGATCAGGTTTTTCATTCATCCTGGAAGAAAATAAGGCCAGCTGGATTAATTTGTTTTCACGTCTTTCATAGAGTTCTTTCAGAACTTTTCTGGCGTTGCCTAACTGGATCTGGGTCTTTTGAATTTCTGAAGAGAATATCGAATCTTTGGATCTTTGCGATTCTATTATTGACTCTTTTTCATCTAGATATCTTATAACGTCCTTAAAGAGATTTTGGTCTACTTTTTGCAGTTCTGTTGAGTATTTTTCTTTTCTCAATAGTTCGTATAATACATCGTAGGTTATAGTAGAGTCCATGGTTTGTTGAAGGAGAACAGTTTTATTAAGCATTGTTGTAGTGGAAATATAAGGTTTTAAAATACTTGTTGTTTTTACAAGAATATGAAAATTAAGGTTATTCCAGAGGATTTTTACGTAGAAGAGGATTTTGAGCCTAAGCTTGATGGGAGAGAATATGCCTATTTTAAGCTGAAGAAGAGGAATTGGAGTACAATAGAGGTGATTACAGCCCTTGCTGCAAGACTTCAGGTCCCAGTTAAGTGGTTTGGATACTGCGGTAATAAGGATAAAAATGCAGTTACAGTACAATATGTTAGCTTGTATAATGGAGATAAAGATAAACTTGACAGGATTAAAGTAAAAGATTTAGAGCTTGAGTTTCTTGGTTATGGAAACGAGAGAATAACACTCGGCATGAATAGGGGGAATCTTTTCAAAATTATAATCAGAGATTTGGAAAAGGAAATTGAGGTTAAAAACAGAAAGGTACTGAATTTATTTGATGAACAAAGATTTGGCAAGGATAATCTTAATATGAAGGTAGGAAGAGCAATCATTAAAAAAAATTTCAAGGAGGCATGCCGGTTACTGGATTTATCGGCAGATGGCAAAGATTATATTGGAGTATTATCAAAATTGGATAAGAGAAGAATGAGATTTTATGTTAATGCATATCAAAGTTATTTATGGAACCAAGTTGTTTCTAGATTAAACAAGGAATTTGAAAAGGTCCCTTTGATTGGTTTTCTAACTGAATCTGAAGGAGAGGTTAAAGAAATATATGAAGAGATAATGGTGAAAGAAGGAATAACAAAAAATGATTTTATGATTAAGTCTATGCGAGAGATTTCAAGCGAGGGGGCTGAAAGAAATACTTTTATTGAACCAAGAGATCTGGAA
>JACOZS010000015.1:0-576 GCA_016181215.1 Candidatus Woesearchaeota archaeon | reverse complement strand
TTTTATGATTAAGTCTATGCGAGAGATTTCAAGCGAGGGGGCTGAAAGAAATACTTTTATTGAACCAAGAGATCTGGAAGTAGCATGGGAAGATGATGATTTAAACAAAGGAAGAAAAAAAGCAATAATTAGTTTTTGGCTGCCTAAAGGAGCTTATGCTACTCAAGTTGTAAAAGAATTTTTTTATTAAAACATTAATTTTAGCTGAGAAGCTGAATCAAATCTTTTGGTAACAAGATCCCAATTTATTTGTTTGAAGAAAGCTTCGATATAATCTGCTCTCTTAATGCCATAATCTGTGATATAAGCATGTTCAAACACGTCCATAATCAGCAAAGGAAGGGTTCCTGAAAGATGGCCTACATCATGTTCGTTGATCCAGGCGTTGAAAATTCGGTTTATCACAGGATCATAATATGAGATTACCCAACCTATGCCACGCATTGCACCGGAAGCTTTGAAATTTGCAGTCCAGGTATCTATTGATCCGAATTGGTCTTTTAATAATCTGGCGAATTCTGAGGCGGGGTTTAAAATCTGGTTAGTTTTTGACATGTTTGCAAAATAATATTCGTG
>JACOZS010000014.1 GCA_016181215.1 Candidatus Woesearchaeota archaeon | reverse complement strand
AGGCTTCTCTTTCCCTTATTATTGCAGGGCACAACTAAATCTATGAAATTGCTTTCATTATTAGTATCGCATAATGCCGCAACAGGAATTCCTCTTTTTACAGCATCATTAATTGCATTTTTATCTGGCCAAGGATCCGTAACAAGTATTATCTTAGCTTCTATAAAATTATCCAGGCTAGGATTGGTCAGTATTCCAGGAGGATATCTTCCTGCATATATTCTAATGCCTGTTGCTTTATGAAACATCTTTAACGAATGATACCCGTTTTCTCTTCTGCCCACAATAATGATGTCTTCAGGAGCATACTGGGCTAAAAACCGGATAGCCGTCCCTATTCTCCTGTCTATTGCCTGCACGTTTAATACGCTTAAACCATCAGGTCTTATCTTATAAATAAAGGATTCCATATACTTGGTTCTAAATTTAGTTCCTATATGCAAACCAACCTTCAGGTATTCATCCAAAGGAACTAAAAACTGCTGTGTCTCTTCTGCCATAGCCTACCATTCTAAAAATTGATTTATAAAGTTAACTGCATCTGTAATTTATCAAGATGTTACTCCTGCCAATACATTACAAAATAGAAAGGTTTATTAGGTCGCATTTACAGTCATTTTAACATATTGGAAGATAAATAAAATGCCAGCCTTGCCAGACGAAATAGCAAAACCGAAACCCTCAAATGAAGAAAAAGTGCTTCAAATAGTTAGAGATAAGTATACTGACCCCAAAGCATTTTTAGAATCTGTCTATGAAAGATTAGGGTGTAGCAACGGCTTTTTAAGTTATGTTCGAATTCCACCGGATTTTACTATAAACGTCGTAGACGATCTTCTCATGTTCTCTATGCGACTGAAAGAAACCGGAGATATAAGATCAAAGGTGGCTGCCTATGAAAGGTTTAGTAGAGGTTTGGTTGGTTCCATAGAAAGTACAATTAGAATGGAACGGAAAAAAATAGAAACTGAAATTAACTCGCAGCGAGGCAAGCATGAAAAAAACATGAAAGAACTTTTAAGATTTGAAGAAGAATATAATCGGGCCCACAGCTCATATAGAGGCAGATTAGTGGGTTGGAGAAAACTAAATGCTGTAAGAAAGGCCTTAGATTCGCTGGCATCAGAAAAACCAGATTTTGGTTATAAGGAATATGATAGCTTATATCAAACCTTTAATCATTCCCCTAAAAGGTGGAATATAATCTTAGATTTCATGGAAAACGCTGAAAAAAAGCAAGATTTACTTGGTCTGGGGGTCAGTAGAGAAAGATTAAATGAAATGAGAAAAAATATTACTGATCCAACCGGAGCCTTGGGACAAATAACCCCAAAAAGAGGATATATGAACACAAGAAAGAACGTAAGAGAGAAAAAAGCATTAATTGAAAGAATAAAAACAAGAATCCAGGAGTTAGAAACAGAAATAAACGGTATTGATTATAAAGTAAGAAAGCAGTTCGCAGACAAATTACTTGATCGTGCGGTTACATTAGGTTTAGTTCCAACCTGTTTCACTAATTCTAAAAACTAAAGAAGAAAACCTCTTCATGCCCAAGAAAATAAGGTTTAATAATTATCTCAAGCGGAACGGGAACTTGATATCTTTTTCGGTAATAAGATTCACGCCCAGCCATACTATTGCAAAAGGAACCAAAAAATGCGCTACTGCATCGCTCAATAAAAGACCGGTTTTATTCATTACAAAAAAAGAGAAATATAACTTCCATATCCCAAATATACTTAATAATACCCCGCTAATTGTTTGTATCCAAGACTTAACCCCCTCTATCCTCTCCATACTATAAATGCCCCTATCAATATTAAAGCAATGGCTGTAGTAAAATCAGATTTCATCTGACTTAATCCCAAAAGAATTAGTAAAATTCCTATTGTTTTGGCAAAATCAAACTTCATATTTCACCTCTGTCCCAGAAAGCTAAAAAAATAAAATAAAAATAAGGAACTAGAAGTTCCTTTTTATGTCATTGTATATCTTTCCAGACTCTTGCCTGAATGCCCCTAGACCAAATCCAAGTCCAAAAGCCAAAGCAATGCCCGCCGCAATAGCAGTAACTACAATCTTCACCAAATCGCTGGCAAGATCAATATTCACACCTATCACATCCAAGGCAATTAGAACAACTATTACCCAGATAACTGCCTTTAATATCCTGGCTGCTGTTCTGATTCCTGTTAATCTGGAATGTTCCTCTAGCTTAAAGTGTATGTAATGCGCTACAGCTGTTCCAAATAGCAATATTACAACCGCAACTAATACGCTTGGTAGCCAGTTAACAAATCTCGCCAGATAGTCTGATAGAACTCCTAAATTAATAAGCTCAACTGCTTGCTGCAGGAACAATATAATAATCCACCACTTAAATAATTCTCCCGCAATCGCCGGCACATGCGTATGTCCAGCTGTCTTTGTTAGGTGGGCTTTCTTAATATAATCATCCACCTTTAATTTTTCTAAAACCAACCTTAAGAAATGTCCTAGTATTACAGCAACAAAACATCCTACAATTAGAACAATGATTGCTATTACTAGGTTTGGTAATCCTTGAACAAGTTCAAAACCTAAGGCTTGTAATGGACTGATAACCCCTCTCGTTAAAGCCTCTCCTGATTGTGCTAATCCTACCAACCTTGCCACCTCCATTTTTCAACTATAATCATTGAATCTATCATAAAATGTTACTTTAAATACTTTTATGATAA
Source organism: Candidatus Woesearchaeota archaeon (assembly GCA_016181215.1). Classification (GTDB taxonomy): domain Archaea; phylum Nanobdellota; class Nanobdellia; order SCGC-AAA011-G17; family JACOZS01; genus JACOZS01. The sequence goes on along the minus strand of JACOZS010000014.1, from coordinate 525 downwards.
TTTCAAAATAGAAACAGACTTTAACTATTTTAAAATGAATACATTAATTAATGCTCTAATCTGGTCGGTAGTGGCCTTCTTATTGTTATTGGAAGCGCCTCAGCCTCAAACTCTCTTTTAGCAATTTCAATTGGGCTGAAATTTATTTTTTGAAGGTCTTCTTTTTCTAGTTTCAGCAAAATAGGAGCACCCATTGCTAATTGCAATGCTCTGGCTCCAATAATTCTAGCTCGTTCATATTTAGTGTAATTCATTTCAAGTATCCTCTTAGAACTTTAGCTTTTTCAGCTGCTATTTCAACTATCTTCTCTACATCCTCAAGTGATAAAGTCAAATCCCCTCCCTTTTGCAGCGCGCATATTCTGCCATCTTCAATAGTAGCCACAGTTAATCTTGAATCTAACTCGCCCCATTCTTCCGCACTCGGATCAACCAATAAAGTATTCCCAATCTTAATCACAGTAACTCCAACTGGCATGTGTTTTAATGGTAATGATTTACTGCTTTTCTTTTCATAATTAACAA
>JACOZS010000013.1 GCA_016181215.1 Candidatus Woesearchaeota archaeon | reverse complement strand
CAAAACTCCAGCTCCATACAAAGCCCTTCTTGGTACAGATAATACATCTGAAACCCAGAATGTCTGGGCATGGTTAACAGGAGTAGACCCCTTTTTATGGCGCGTTAATTCCAGACCAAAACAAAACAACGATGAGCGTGTCGCGGGGTTCGACGCCTACGCTGGTAGAACCTTGCTCTACTGCGACAGGGATCCGCAGAACTCGTATGCTGCGGTTGCAGTACGCGTCGCGCGCAACCCATCATAAAATTTCATCAGAAATCCATAAATTAATCCAACCCAAGAAGTTACAAAAACTTTATATACAACTCCATTTAATAAAAATCAAGCATGGGAGTAGGGGGGTTGCTCTTTATGTACCAAAAGCCTTTTATTTCTATGAAATCTTCTCACCTTAATGTCACAAATACTCTACCTATACGCAATCCTATTTATACTAATCCTAATAATAATACTTCTAATTAGATTGTATCTAAATCTTAAAAAAGAACACGAACTAATCCTGCACCGCAAGCGTTCTACAGAGGTAAAACACGGTCTAAGTCTTGAAAATCTGTTCCCCTATTTTAAGAATTATCCATACGATCCGAGGAATTTCAGATTTTTAGGAGATCCAGTAGACGGAATATCATTCGAGGACAATAAAATTAGTTTCATAGAATTCAAGTCAGGAACTTCAAAAATAAGTTCCAAACAAAAACAAATAAAACAGCTAATAGATTCAAAAAAAGTAGAATGGAAAGAAATAAGAGAAATATAATGACAAAAAACTTAATATTGCTAACTCCAAAGTAACTACCAAATAAAACAAACCTTTTTAAATTTTCTCAGTCTTTAAAAAGCTAGTATGAAAGAGGTTGATAGGCTTTTAGAGTCCTTACATCCGTTGGAGCGCACAATTATTCCTTCCTTGCGTGATAGCATTACAGCAAGAGAACTTGTTAACCTGACAGAGCTTGACGAAGTAGAAGTTTTACGCGCCTTGCAGTGGTTAGAAAGCAAAAATGTCCTGAAACAAAGAAAAGAAACCAGAGAATTGATAGTTTTGGATAAAAACGGCCAAATCTACCTTGAAAAAGGTCTTCCAGAGCGTAGGTTCATGCAGGTTATTAAAGATACCACTTTAACACTTAATGATATCAAAGAAAAAGCTTCTCTGGATAAAGACGAATTAACTGTTTCTTTAGGATTGTTAAAAAAGAAAAACGCCATAAAATTAGACAAAAAAATCAGCATAACAAACCAAGGCAAGAGCTTGCTATTAAAGGAATTCTTAGAAGAAATATTTCTTGGACAGCTTCCTTTAGATGCTAAAAATCTAACTAGCTTGCAAAAGCAGGCATATTCAGAGCTTAAAAAAAGGCGATCATTAGTAAAGTCAGTTCTTGAAAAAACAACAACAGTTAAAATAACAGAGCTTGGCAGACAGCTGCTAAAACGCGAAATTAAGTCAGACATGATAGACAGCTTAACTCCTCAAATAATAAAATCTCAGGAATGGGTTCACAAAAAATTCAGAAGATACAATGTCGCTTACCCAGTCCCAAGAATCCATCCTGGAAAAAGGCATTTTGTAAATCAAGCAATCCATTACATAAAGCGCATTTGGCTCGAATTAGGTTTTAAGGAAATGCAGGGTCCGTTGCTTGAATCTAGTTTTTGGAATTTTGATTCTTTATTCGTTCCTCAGGATCATCCTGCAAGGGACATGCAGTCAACATTTTTTGTCAAATCCAATTCTAGTTTGCCGTCAGACGAAACAGTTAGGAAAGTTAAAGAACAGCACGAAAATGTATGGAAATACAAATTTAATGTAGAGGAATCAAAACATTCAGTCTTAAGAACACACACGACTTCTTTATCTGCACAAACAATATCACAGTTAAAAAAAACAGATTTACCAGCTAAGTTCTTCGCAGTCGGCAAAGTATTCAGAAATGAAGCCCTTGACTGGGCACATCTTTTTGAATTTAACCAGACCGAAGGAATAGTCATAGACGAAAATGTTAATCTAAGGCACCTAATAGGATACCTTAAAGAATATTACAAGAAATTAGGGTTTGAAAAAATACGCATAGTCCCTTCATATTTTCCATATACTTCACCATCAATAGAAATCATGGTTTATAACCCAGTAAAGGACAAATGGGTTGAGATGGGTGGCGCAGGAATACTGAGACCAGAAGTAGTAATCCCGCTTTTAGGACACGATATTCCTGTGCTCGCATGGGGCCAGGGCCTGGAAAGAAACATCTCTGATTACTATAAAATTACTGATCTAAGAAACATATACAAGAACGATTTAAAATATCTAAGAGAAACAAGAGCCTGGTTAAAATAAAATGCCAACAATAACAATAAACAAGCACGAAGTGTTGAGGAACATAGGTAAATTAAACGATCTTGAACTGTCTGAATATCTGGGTCTGTTAGGTATTCACACAGAAACCGTAGATTTTGACGAGATTACATTAGAAATTTCTGCAGATCGTCCTGATCTCTTATCTGCCGAAGGAATTTCAAGAGCCCTAGGATTATATCTAGGAAAAACCAGATCAAAAAACTACAAAACAGAGCCCTCAAAATACGAAGTAATAATAGAACCTTCGGTCAAAGAAGTAAGGCCTTATACTGCCTGCTGTATAGCCAAAAATTTAGAACTTAACGAAGAAAGAATAAAAGAGCTTATAGACATTCAGGAGAAACTTCATCTTACCTTTGGTAGAAATAGAAAAAAAGCAGCCATAGGAATCTACCCCCTGGAAAGAATAAAGTTCCCTATAAAATATTTAGCTAAAAAACCACATGAAATAAAATTCAGGCCCCTGGATTCGCCTTATGAAATGACAGCAGTAGAAATACTGCAAAAACACCCCAAAGGCATGGAATATTCTTCTCTGCTTCAAGAATACAAGAAATACCCGATATTTGTGGACGCAAACAAGCAGATATTGTCAATGCCGCCAATAATTAACTCGGAAAAAACTGGCCGCGTTTCCAGCAGCACTAAAGAAGTGTTTATTGAATGCTCTGGTCATAATTTTAATTCATTAAAGCAGGTTTTGAATGTAATATCAACAATACTTATTGACATGAACGCCAAGATTTATACAGTCAAGCTAAGATATGGTCAAAAAACATTTGTAACGCCAGTCCTTAATTACCAAAAAATGAAAATAAATCCAGATTACATAAATAAGATTCTTGGTTTGGAATTGAAAGAGAACACGATTAGAAAATATTTGGAAAAAATG
>JACOZS010000012.1 GCA_016181215.1 Candidatus Woesearchaeota archaeon | reverse complement strand
AACATGAGTACTAATTATACTACGACTTTAATATCAGGAGTGTATACGAACAGGAGCGTTAATTCAAGCGTAGTTGGAAATAACACAGTAAGGATTTATGCAAACGATACGTCTGGAAACAAAAATAACACGGAGAAGAGAGGATTTAATGTATTCGTAACTCCAACTGTCAGTTTGGTTAATTCTATTCCATCCTTAGTTATTAATGATACTGAGATTAAGCTTAATGCGTCTATAGTGTTTAATGGAACTGGAAGTGTCGTAGCTGATATTAAGTATACTAATGGAACCTTCTGGCAGAATATAAGCTTAAGCAATCCTAGTGGAAATGAATGGAACGGAACTGTTCCTTGGAATTGGAATGTTACAGGCACCTACAACTTTACGATATTGGCTAATGACAGTAATGGTGGCAGAAATTATACAGAAAAATATTATTATACTCCGTTCCTGAACATAACCACTCCTAATGGAAACGCCATAGATGGAAATTTCAGCGACTGGGAAAACAAAACTAACACTACAGATGAAGCTGGAGATATATTTGGAGGCGGACCAAGCAGCCATGATATGATAAATGTCAAAATTGATAACAATGGGACACACATGTTCTTCTTTATTAATGTAAGCGGTAACATAGACAATAGTGATGGAACTAGATATTATAGAATTTATTTATCAAATGGCAGCCAGGCTGCTCCTAACGGCAATGATACTGCTCCGAATAATTTAGAAAGAACTGCTGCGAATTATACTTATAGAATTCAGATTAACGGATCTTATTTTAATGGAGTAGATCCTTGCGGGATATACAACTGGACTGGAAGCAGGACTGCTAATTGCAGCTTCAAGAATGGATCCAAAGAAATAGAGGCGATGGTGGCGTTTGATGATATTAATTCCAGCAATGTCAGAATATATCATAATATAACCTTTGAAACAGGAAATTCAACTGACAGGTATGATGTTGCACCGAATTATAAAAGTTTTATACAATTTGTTACTGGAGATGCTGTTTTAGGAGTTATTGGATTTGTGTATCCAGTAAATAATACTGTTTACTTTGTAGGTGGCAATTATCCATACAGTTTTAACTTCACATGCAATTATTCTGTTACTGGTGGGGGTACAGCAAGCATAGTCGCTAACTGGTCTTATAAAATCGCTACGTTTGCAAGCAACTACCAGCTTGTGAACGGTTCTGACAGTAATTTAAGCGGGAACAGCACAAATGGGACCATTACAGCAAACGGGATAGCTGCTGGTTCTTACAGTTTCCGTCAAGAGGTTAATACCACCGGAAGGAATGAGACGTTCATATTAAGATGCGGGGCTGTTTCTGGAACCACCAGATTAAGTACAGAAGAAAGAACAATTTATGTAAACAGAACTCCTGATTATAATGGATCTGTTAGAGTGTATGGTGCTTTTGATGGGGTTAGGAATGCCACCACTTTAGAAGGCGGGACCGTAACGCTACTGAATGATAGAAGATGGAATTTGTCAATGCAGTTTTTAATGAACCAGACAGACACCATACCAAACCTAACAGTGCATAATATCATATTATCTGGAGCCAACTTTTCTAACAATATTAGTTTGGTTGCAGATGAATTAAATGGAAGCATTGTAGATGCAAATTTAAGCAATGGTACAGTTTATTCTAATAAAACTTGGAAGGAATATAACTTCACGGATATTAACGGATCTTTTGGAAATCCTGCGGTACAATTACATAATTTTAGTAATAATAGTGTTTTCGACCAGGAAGTCGAGAAGACATACAGGGCGGATGGAGAGAGCGAAGCCAATGCAACCTCGTATAAAGCGATAGCTTATGATGATGGAGATTACATAAATATGACTCTTGGTGATGATTCAAATAGAGTCACTGCCAGGTATTTATTCAAGTTGGACGAGAATGAAGAAGCCATTGACAACTTTACTGTAAGGTGGGTAGGAAGTGGTGGTGTCGGAATCGGTGCTCTTAGATCGGTACAGGCGTTTTTATTTGCCTGGAATTTTACAGAAATGAACTGGACTAAGTTAGGCAGCACTACAGCCAGTCTAGATGGAAATATCACTTATAGTATCAGCGGCAGGAGCGGAATAAGGGAGTTTATTAATGAAAGTTCTGGTGAGATAACGTTTGTTGTCAGATCATCCAATTTCATTTTGCCATCTGAGGTCGCTCTTAGTTTACCATCTAATGTTTTAACAGATTATATCCAACTAACTACAGGCTTGAATTCGAGCTCTGTTCACTGGCACCCTAGAATTGGATATGCCTACTCAGATATAGAAAATAATGAAGGGTTTAATTTAACTTACAGGCTGGATCCTCAGAATGTTACAGACAACATGAGTATTAACCTAACCTTTGGTTCCAGAGGAAAAGCGCAGAATTTCAGTTATACCATTAATTTGATTAATCCTCCAGCAGGAGCTGCTAATAATGCGCCGTACCTAAGAAGCATGAATTTATTACCGACAAATCCAAATACAACAGACCAGTTTAATTGTACTTTTGTAGTGCAGGATAACGAATCAACAAGTTTGGATGTGAATGTTACGTGGTATAACGGGACTGCTTGGTTTAACAGTTCAATAATCACTGTTACAAATGCAAGCAATGCTTCCAGATTTTTAGAAGCAGGGGTACAGGCAAGACCTAATAATTGGACATGCAGCATTAAAGCTACTGATGGAGGAGGGCTACTCAGTGATAATAGGAATGATAGTGCTGTAGTTGTGAATTCCCAACCAACCGCAGTTGGCTTGAGAGATCCATTAAATGACAATCATACAACAAATAGGACACCGTTCTTTTACTGGACCAACACAACAGACGCAGACGATGATTCAAACTTCACGTTTACGATTAATCTAACTTGTTATCTAATCGCAGGAGGATTATGCAGTCCCAACGACAATAAATTAGTTAATACTTCTGATACTGGAATTAATCTGACTAATTCACAGCAGCTAAGATTCTTCTTTGATGACGGAGCATTCTATAATTGGACAGTTACTGCTTACGATAACAATGGAACAAGCGGATTAAGCGGCATAAACATGTCCAGGAACATAAGCATAGATGTAGTAGTTGATGTAACCATGCCAAATTCAACGGTTCAATTCGGGAATAAATCCATAGGAAACTCTGATGATACAACAGATAACTCGCCGCAACCAGCGGCGATACAGAATAACGGGAATTCATTCATAGACGTAAATGAATCTGGTGTGCAAGCCGATATAGATATGTGGGTTACAGATGCAGTTCCAACATCCAATTACCAGTTTAGAATGGATAATAT
>JACOZS010000037.1 GCA_016181215.1 Candidatus Woesearchaeota archaeon | reverse complement strand
TAATCAGAGTTGTAGGTCAAACGGGCGACACAGGGCAATCTAGAAAAGGTGTAGGTGCTTCATTAAAATCTTTACTAGAAAGTGTAGTCCATAAAGTAGGATATCGTAAGAATTAACTTATCTATGATGCTGATAGATATGATATACATCTCCTACATAGAAACTAGGTATATCCCTTAAGGGAGTTGGTTTTAAAGATATGCCGGGTAATATATTGCCTAAGAATCCATAATATATGTTCTCACCCGAAAGTAGACAATCTCTAACATGTGCAGCATACGCTGCTGTTGCATTGGTAGTAGATGGAGCTTCAAGAGCTGTCTCTTTATCTAATCAAGCTGGAAATGAATTTTTAAAAAGCTATGGCCACGATATCCTATTTCCCGTACAATCATATTTTGTCCTAAGAGCATTATGGTTAAACAATATCCACAAGGATAGATTTAATTGGATAGGAAGTGTAGGAGCTGCTGCAACTGTTTTCGGAGCTGCCTCATTTTGTGAATTGCTTCAAAAGGTAGGCTTTTATGAGGGAACGTATGATTCCTCCGATTTTATTGCTTATGGAGTTGGAGTCGGACTAGCCGTAACTCTAGATGCTATTACATTTAGGAAAACCAAAGAAACTTTGGGTACAAACTAAATTCGTCTACCTACTACAGATATGTAAATATTTCTTGCTCGGCTTATGGGTGATTTTTAAGTCCACTGAGGGTAGCCGAAGTGATTATGTAAGTATAGGTTATACTGGCAGGTACAAAGTTATAGTATACTGTGTCAATTCAAATGGAAACTATTTCTTTGCACCCATACTTATTCCAGGAATACTTAGCTGCAAATGCGACTATTCCCCAGGTATCCGATGGAATTAAATGGTGGATTCATAATGCATATTTGCAAAACCCGGTAGTAAGTTTAGAAACTTTTGCCGCCTCTCAATTTGGACAAGATCAACTTCAAACATTGGGGAGGGTTGCTAATGCTATCCATCGGGCAAACAATATCCCCTTTGAAACCACTAACGGGTACGTAAATCCGCGCGGTATTACACCAATTGTTGATAGTGATTTTCAAATCCTAATGGTTCGGGTTAGGCATTCCATGGTTCATAATCTATATAATTTTCAATTTCCAGAACGTACATACGAAAACGATTTTGCTCATGATGTCCAGCTCCCTACAGTAGAAATGATAGCAAAAGCAAGCCAAGTTATAACTGACCCTACCTATAAATTATTTTTGGAAATAGTAGTCGGTTGTATACACGGGGAAAATGGTAAAGATTTGTTAAAAGCATATCGGGATGAATTTAAACGGGGAAAAAGAACTAGTACTGTTTGGCGGGCAGACGGGTATGGAAATAGATTTGCATCTTTGGTTCGTGATGCTTTTGGGGCAAGAAACATCAACGTAACTGAACCTCCAGTAAGATTATTTTTGAGATTAAATAATTTATCCCAGTATTCTACATTTGGGGGAGAAATATGAGAATTCTATGTGTCTGTAGGGCAGGCGTTGTCCGATCGGTTGCATTAGCAAAAATATTAAAGGAGCTATTTAACCAAGATGCTTTATCCGTATCATGGCAATATAACAGCAAGGAAACTTTGGATATACTTTATAACTGGGCAGATAAGATTGTTGTCGTTGTTAAGGACTATAAGGTAAAAATTCCTTCAAAATATTGGAGCAAACTAAGCGTAACTGATATAGGTGAAGATAACTGGCACGATGCAACCAATCCTGAGTTAATTGACAAGATTTATGCCGTGCTTGCTAAGAGAAATGACTTAACAAATGGCTGAGGTTTTAACAAGAGTAGATCAATTAGCCCAAAAGCCCAGAGTAGTATTATTTGGTCTACCTGGATGCGGAAAAACCACTTTAGGCAGGCAACTTGAAAACTACTTCGGGTATGCTTTTTATGATACTGACGATGATTTGACCGCTGAGTGCTTAGTTGCTTGTGAAAAAAACCTACCCTTTACTACTAAAATGCGACGGGATTGGCATGACGTAATTAATAATCGGGTAAGTGACCTTATTACTGATAGCCCAAAAATTGCAGTTGCTTCCCCTTTCAGTCGTGACGAATACCGAAGAGAATTCTTACAACAATTCCCTGGTTTTGAATTTGTTTATGTCCAATGCCCTGAGCCACTCAGGATAGAAAGGGTAATTAAAAGACAACAGGCAATCCCGGGCCATCCATTAACCCTAGATTATGCTGTAGAATGTGTACAAACTTTTCAAGCAATAACTATCCCCTTCATAGCTTATAGCTATGTACGTGCATCAATTAGCAAGCTATAGCCCTATAGTTGCTTTAATTGTATCTCTATGATATACCTAAGTCGATATCAAATTTAGGTATGAGAGAATTCCATGATAGAAGTAGAGCATTTCAAGATCCCAGAACAGGTGAATTTTATTATCGTCCTATTGTAACTGCTACTAGAAGACCCTCACTGGATGAAGTTAGAGCCAGAATTCAACCTACCTTTGCCCCAGCCGAAGTAGAATTAATTAATAAAACATCTCAATTGATATACAATCTCACTTATCCGGAAAAGCAAAAGAGGCCACGGCCCGGGAAGAGCTGGTTAGCCTCGGAGGGGCTGTTGTAAGACCTTTAATTAGATGCTTTGCTCTTACTCCACGTCCAGGTCTTTCCCAGTTTGCTTGGGATGTAGGCGATGAATATACCACGGTAATTGTAAAGATCGGTATTGCAGCTGTTCCCGCCTTAGTAGAAGTTTTAGACGGGCAAGATCATATGATAAAGTTTCGTGCTGTAAATGCCCTTGGAAGAATTGAAAACAAACCGGATGAAGTGACTGTCAGACTTTTGGGGATGTTGGAGGAAAGCGATCCTTCTCATTCAGCACATTATACTCGGGAAAGTGACTTGATTAAAGAAGTGGGTGACGCTTTAGCATGGAAAATGAACCCCACTATAGATAATATGGAAAAGTTAACTTCTCTTTTAACACATCCTAATCCCATTGTAAGGGAAGTTACAAGTAAAGTTCTTAACTCACTTTAAAATTAAATTAAGCCCTTCCCTATTCCTCTGATAGGATTTTGATAAGAGCTTGTATGCTATCCCAATCATGAATTGATATAGGGATAATCTTTTGCTTGCCTATTTTTTTAAGTTTTTTTTCTAAAAGGTCTGATTTTGTAAGTATTATAATTTCCTTTTTATTTAAAAGTTCAGGATTAAATTTTTTAAGTTCTCCCCTGATAATTTTATAATCCCGGGCTGGGTCATCCGACTCTGAGGATATACAGTGAAGTAAAAGCTTTACTTTTTCTATATGCTGTAAAAATTTATGCC
>JACOZS010000036.1 GCA_016181215.1 Candidatus Woesearchaeota archaeon | reverse complement strand
AAGACATATTTGACGTATGGTATGATTCTGGTGTAGCGCCATTTGCGTCTCTTCATTATCCATTTGAAAACAAGAAACTATTTGAAGATCATTATCCCGTTAGCAGGATAAATGAATCCCAGGATCAGATTCGCGGATGGTTTTACTCTCTAATGTTCTGCGGGGTAGCTACTTTCAATAAGGCCCCGTACCAAGAGGTTTCAATGCCAGGTTGGGTCGTTGATTCCAAAGGTGAAAAAATGTCAAAATCCATAGGAAATGTAGTTTACGCCAAAGATGCCATAGAAGAAGTAGGATCTGACAGCCTAAGATTCTATTACATGTGGGACATCGCTCCTTGTGAACTGCAGTTATTCAACAAAGATACAATAAAAAAAGAAGTCTGGAAAATACTTAATATTTTAATCAACCTTAATACCTACTTAATTAACCTAACTGATAAAATTACAAAAACTACACTAAAGAATCCAGAGGATAAGTGGTTGATATCAAAATTAAATACCTTAATTAAAAATTACAACGAGAATATTGATAAATTTGAGTATCATACAGCAACACGCGACCTCGCAGATTTCGTGCTCAATACATTAAGCCGCGGATATATTCACATAATTCGTGATAGATCTGAAGATAAGGCAGTCAGTTACGTTCTTTACGAAGCTTTGACTAAAGTGCTGGTTTTGCTTGCCCCAATCACACCATACCTTTCAGAGCATCTTTACCAGCAACTAAAAAAGAAGTATAACCTGAAGGCAGAATCAATCCACTTGTTAGACTGGTTTAATTATGACAAATCATTAATCTATGAAAAACTTGAATCAGACATGACTTCAGTAAAAGAACTAATAGCATCAATACTGTCAGAACGAGAAAAGGTTAAAATCGGAATACGATGGCCCCTGCAAAGAGTAACTATAATCACAAGAAAATCATCGCATCTAGTTGAAAGATACTCTAACCTAATAAAATCTCTAACCAACATCAAAGAACTTGAAGTTGAAGACAAAGAACCAGTCACAAAACAAGAATATGACGTGATTCTTGATACAGTTTTGTCTCCTGGACTTGAATTGGAAGGATTTGCACGCGAGATTACCAGAAAGATACAGGAATTAAGAAAAACTGCTAAGCTAACCAAGAAGGATAAAATAGAATTAGGCATATTTTCTAATTATGATTTGAGTTCTATGGAAAAAGAAATTAAGGATAAAGTACAGGCGAAATCAATAACCTTTAAAAAAACATCAAAAAAATATGAGTTTAAGGCTGCAGAAACAGTAAAAGGCAGAGAGTTTGAAATTTTGTTTAATAAAATATAAAGATTAATAACCATAAAATCATCAGCACCAATCGGCTGCCTTTTTAAATAGCTTTATAAAGATTTCTATTCTATTTATAAATCCTTATAAACAAACCAAAAGAGGCCAAAACATGGTAAAAAACAAGAGAGAAATCAAAATACAGAACATTGTCGCTTCAGCATCATTAGAAAAAGACATTCCACTGATAAAATTAGCAGAAGCCCTGCCAAACACCGAATATAACCCAGAACAATTCCCTGGCTTGGTTATGAGAATAAAAGAACCAAAAACCAGCGCTTTAATCTTTTCTTCAGGAAGAATAGTATGTACTGGAGCTAAATCCATGTCAAAAGTAAAAGAGTCTGTAAACAAAATAATCCAAAACATAGAAAAAATAAGAATTAAAATTCCAGGAAAACCAATCATAAAGGTGCAGAACATGGTCGCTTCAGGAAACATAGGCATGGATTTAAATCTAAACTCCTTGGCAATGCAGCTCGAAAATACAGAATACGAACCAGAACAATTCCCAGGATTAGTCTACAAACTTCCTGGAACAAGAGCAACTTTCTTACTCTTCAGCAACGGAAAAATAGTCTGCACAGGAACAAAATCTGAGCCAAAACTAAGGGAGGCAGTTGAATTACTGGTAAAAAACCTGGTTAAGCTGCAGAAAAAAGGCAGATAGCAAAAATCCATTTCTGCCACTCAAAAGTGGAATTCACTTGACAAACACTCGCATAACATTTATATACTACCTGTTTTTATTTGCTTTTACTTTTTATAAGAGGGGGATAATTCATGAATGCTCAGGAACAGATAGATAAATTTCAAGAGTTTCTAGAATCACATTATTCAAAAGAACTTCACGAAGCAGTTCAAAAAGGGCTGCACTCTCTAACTATCGATTTCTCATTATTGGCGCAAAACAACATAGAATTATCCGAAGACCTGCTGGAAAACCCCGAGGACACAATCAAATCAGCAGAAATAGTTGTCCAGCACATGGGAATAGACAGCATAGATAAAAATTTTAGGATAAGAGCTTCTAATTTACCGAAATCACAGCAAACTAAAATACGTAATATAAGAAGCAATCATCTTGGAAAACTAATTTCATTCGAAGGCCTCGTAAGGCAGGCATCAGATGTTAGGCCGCAGGTTACCAGTGCTAAATTTGAATGTCCAGCTTGTGGAAATACCCTCACATTGCTGCAATTAGAACCCACTTTTAGGGAACCATACAAATGTTCTTGTGGAAGAAAAGGGCGATTCAGGCTGATAAGCAAAGAATTAGTGGATTCACAGCGTCTAGTCATAGAAGAATCACCAGAAGCAATGGAAGGAGGAGAACAGCCAAAGCGCCTGTCAGTCTTCTTAAGAGAAGATCTTGTTGAGCCTAAAATGGAAAGGCGTACGACTCCTGGCGCAAAAATAAGAGTAACAGGATCAATAAAAGAAGTTCCAATCCCAGCTAAATCTGGCGCACCATCAACCAGATTTGATTTAGCCTGTGAAGCAAATTTCATAGAACCCATAGAAGAAACCTTTGAAGAAATCGATATTAATCAAGAAGATGAACGCAAGATTCTAGAACTAGCCAAAGACCCAAAACTATATGAAAAATTAATTGCATCCTTTGCTCCATCAATTAAAGGGCATGAAGATATTAAAGGAGCATTAGTATTGCAGTTAATGGGCGGAGTTCGCAAACATTTAGCAGACGGTACGAAAGTTAAAGGAGATATCCATGTATTGCTTGTTGGTGATCCAGGATGTATCGCGGGTGGTTCTCAAGTGGCTCTAACCTACAAAGGAATGGATCAAATTCAAAATTTAGGAAAAGTCCATTTACAACCCATAAGAGAAGTTGTTACAAAAATTAGAAAGAATGCAAAAGACAAATGCTATGACTTCGCAACTAAGTTCCATTATTATCAAAACCATCCAGCCCTTAAAGTAGTCACAGAAACTGGAAAAGAGGTTGTATGTACTTATAATCAACCTTTTTTAACAAAAGAAGGCTGGAAAAGAGCTGATACCATCTTGCTAGGAGAAAAGATAAGGGTGATGCCAAAAATACC
>JACOZS010000050.1 GCA_016181215.1 Candidatus Woesearchaeota archaeon | reverse complement strand
AGTTAGTAATAAATATTTCATTTTACTAAATACAAGCAAGAATGTTCTTTTTTAATCTTTTCTTTTAATCTGCATATCTTCAACACTTCGCAATATTCCCTGTAAGTTATAACAGAAGTTGTATTAAAATATTTCAACTCGTCAACGAATTCTTTGCAATTATTTTTTTCGGCTAAAGTTTGTACCCTATACAATCTGTTAACATAATCCGCGGGAACAGAAGGATCGCTCCATCCAAACGGTGTGCTTAGATTATGATAAACAGCGCCATAAGTATAAAATGCCTGCGCCAAAGAACTTGAATTCAAAATCAAAAACTTGCCTTCTACTTGTTCTAATAATTCTAACGTTTCTTTATCTTCTTGGGTATGGTGTACAAATCCAGGAATTAAAATTAAGTAAGCTACTATTGATAAAACGGGAAAAACTATCAATCCTCCTAAAACCAGGCGGTTCCAAACCTTATTTAACTTCCCATAATCTATCTTAAATATTAAATAAGCGGAATTAATTATAAAAAACATATTATAAATATCAGGATAAATTCTATTAAATATTGGTATAGCAATTACTAATCTTGTAAGAAATGCCGTCGCTATGAGTATTTGGGGTAAGAAAAACCAAAGTTCCCTCCTATTTTTATTAGTTTTATAATATAAATAAAATAAGACAAGAAAGGCTAAAGGAGAAATTAAACTTGTAATATTTTCCACCAAGTAATCGGATTTTAAAGACAGCAGTCTATAAGCAAAAGAGTATACGTCGGCCAAAACACTCCCCTTTGCTAATCCTTTTAAAAAACCAACCCACCAAAACGACGTAATAAACGCAGTAACTAATCCAGACAAGATAATATATTTCCATTCTTTGAGTTTATGAGTTAAAAATAAGCATAAAAACAAAGTGCTCGCTAAAATAAATACCCCGGTATGCGATAAAAGTACTAAAGAGTACGGAATAACAGCGAACAATATTCTTTTATCAATTTTTTTATCCCTGTATTCCAGTAATATTAAAAACAAAGCCGCAAAAGCAGTCCATGCAAATAATTCATGGGGCCTTCCCAGTCTTATAAAATTGCCAACCGCTATCGGGTTTGCAAATATTAATGCGAAAAAAGCAGTTCTCTCTAATAAATTCAACCCTAATCTTCTTCCTAAGTATAAGCAAACCAGCGAACCAATCACTAATATTGAAATAATTGATAATATTGCTGCCCCTTCAATACTCCCGGTAATTAAATAAAAAGGATAAGTAAAATAATACCACGCAGGAGGATAAACCTCGAATAATTTATACCTTCCATTATACCAATTCGGAACGAACTCATGATATCCATACTCATGTAAAAAATATAGATTTCCCATATAACTGCTCAAATCATTTGTCCTATCAAAAGGAAACTCATTAACTATCTGTGTTTTCTCGGTAAGTTTAACTACTAGGAACAAAAGTAGTAAGATAATGGGCACACATAACCATTTTTTCTCTAGTTTTTTCATACATAAACCAGTAAAACAAAGCCTATAAATATCTTACTTATTAGGTCAAATAGTAAACAGAAAGATTTATAAACAGATGTTAATTTAATTTAACATATGTTAAAAATATTTAACAGATTAAGGCCTTTTATCGAGGACGTTTATAGAGAGATATCTGTTAGAGAATACTCTAAAGAAGTAAAGATAAGTCCACCAACGGCATCTAAACAACTTAAAGAACTTGACAGAGAAGGCCTGTTGATCTCAAATCAAAGAGGGATATACCTCTATTTTAGAGCAAATAGGGAAAGTTACTTATTTAAGCAATTAGCTCGTTTGTATTGGTATAGTGTCCTTTATCACATAACTAAGAGGGTGTATGAAGAACTCTCTTACAAAAGAATAATACTTTTTGGTTCTTTATCAAAAGCAGAGAATACGAAGAATTCAGATATTGATCTATTTTTGGATATTAGTCCAAGAAAAATCGATACCTTAGAAATACAGAAAGTACTGAAAAGGGCTATACAGTTGCATTTTAGTAATGAGTTAAAAAACAAATACCTTAAAGAGAATATAGAACAAGGAATCCTAATAAGATGAGAGAAAAATAAATTTAAATGATACAAAATTAACAATTTCAAAAACCCAAAAGCTGATAGAAAAAACACACGAGTTATTAAAAAAGAGGCAATCATGAAACTAATATGCTTTGATCTTGACAATACATTAATAAAGTCAGATAAAGCACAGGCAGTAGCTTATAACAAGGCCTTAACCCGCCTAGGTTTCCGCCCAAAAGACTCCAAGTTCTTAGCATCAAAATTCGGTCGCCCCAGAGAAGAAATCGCACGCATCTTACTGCCGAAGGCTTCTCAACAAATAAGAACAAAACTAATTGAACTTCATAACAAATATCTAATAAATGAAACATACAAGTATGCAATCCCAATAAAGAACGCAATTCAAACTTTAAAAGAATTAAAAAAAAATTACAAACTTGCTATTCTCTCAAATAATACCCACAAAAACATTCTTTGTTTGTTAAAAGGAGCAAAAATTAATAAAAATTTATTTGATCTGATTATAGGTCATGACCAAGTAAGGCATTCAAAACCATATCCTGATGAAATTCTAAAGGCAGAAAAACTAATGCGCCACAAAGCAGATTACATGGTGGGAGACACGATATACGATATTATTGCTGGAAAAAAAGCAAAAGTCCCTGTAATCTCTGTAACAACAGGTCCACACGATAAAAAGAAACTTGCAAGATACCGGCCACTCGCCATACTAAAGGATATTTCTTATCTGCCGAAGTTTCTTAGTAATATGAAGGAAAAGAATAATTAACCGTGACTTCCTTGGGCAGCAAACCGCACTTCTTTATTAGAAGATGCCCGGAATTCCTGCTTTCCATAACTTTCTCTGACTCTATCACTTCAAATCTTTTTGTATAAAGAGGACAATCTACAACCAAACTATCATAATATCCGCCTTCACCGCCAAGATGGAACCCGTATTTTTCTGATAATTTCTTAAATTCAGCAAAAGAATTTTCATCAATAATTCTTCCAAGCCACTTCTTATCTAGCCCATCAGAGGCAATCTGGGTAATCATAATCTTAAATCCTTGATTAATCATCTCCAAAAGTAATTCTCCATGATCTTGTCCAGCATGACTTGCAAATACTTCAACTCCCAATGGGAATAAAACTTCTCTTATGCTCCTAATCTGTGTCTCTTGTAACCCGGTTCCGCCCAAAACAACCGCGTCTACTGCATGATTCTTAACAACATTATAAACTAACTTAGCTTCTTCAACAGGATCAGCAACATCACACGTCAAATAAACATGGGGAATATTCATCAAGCTAGCAAACAATTTAGTGTGTTCAACAGTAGCAAAATGATACAGGTAGCAATCAGTTCTGGTGGGTTTTACTGATATCAAATACTTTATGTTCCAGCCTTCGTCAATGCATTTCTGTATAGCAAATGTGCTGTCCTTCCCGCCTGAAAATAATACCATAAAAACCTTTATAAACAAAATAATACTCTAAAATATATTATGGAACCGCCTCATGAGGAATTCAGGAAACATTCTAAGCATTTTTTCTTTGCTTCTTTTATAATTATTGCTGTGATTTCTGTTTACATGGTACGATCATATATAACTGCTCTTCTTGGAAGTATTATACTTGCTTACGCATTCTATCCTTTGTTCAAAAAACTAAGCATGAAAATTCACAACAAAACCTTATCTGCTTTAATCATGTCAGCTGTAATTATTCTTATTGTAACAATTCCTGTTCTTTTTGCTGCTAATAAGATACTCAATGAATCAGTACAATTATTCCATGAAGTTCGTGAGCTTGAATTTGATCAGTTTTCTAATCTTATGAAATCCTATTTTGGTGAAAATATTGATTTTGGTTTCTATTTTAAGGAAATTGTGAATGGTTTTTCTATTTCAATCGCCCAGAAAACTTCTGAGTTTGTGATATCAATTCCAAAAAAAGCAATCTCCGTTTTTATAATGATATTCGTAATGTTTTACTTGTTCATAGATGGAAAAAAATTGGTCGAATTAATAAAAAGGGAGCTCCCTTTAAAAGAAAACTACAAACGGGAAATCTTCGGAAAATTCAACGACACAATCTATGCTGTTATTTATGGTGTTGTTATAACCGCCCTTATACAGGGATCTATAGGTGCACTTGGCTTATGGATATTTGATGTTCCTTCTCCATTGGTATGGGGAATAGTAATGACTATACTTGCTATGCTTCCATTCGTAGGAGCCTTCCTAATCTGGCTTCCTGCCGCAATAATAAAACTATCTTTAGGTGATACGTTTAACGGAATCGGATTGTTATTATACGGGCTATTCATAGTAAGCACAATAGATAATATAGTAAAACCAAAAATAATAGGTCATCGTTCCAGAATACATCCTGCATTAGTTCTTTTGGGTGTGTTTGGTGGATTAAAAGTATTCGGATTATTCGGTATTATAGTCGGTCCTCTAATCTTAGCTATCCTAACTGTGTTTTTAGAGATATATATAAGCGAGAAAAACGAGCCTTTGCTTTAATTACTAGCAGATGGTGGGCTTTAAGCACATTCACCAAAAGCTTTATATATTAGCTATATCTTGATTATTTTATTAGGTTTATGAATTATAAAAATACTAAAATGGGGTGGATATAAATGACTTTTAAGAGAATAGGGTTTAATATTACTTTAGTTCTTCTTTTGATTCTTGGTGCATTATTCGTGTATGCTCTTAACGCAGTAGAGATTACTTCTCCTGGATCTAACAGCATAAATAAAGGAACAGTGGTATTCAACGCAAGTTAC
>JACOZS010000027.1 GCA_016181215.1 Candidatus Woesearchaeota archaeon | reverse complement strand
AGTAAAGAATAAATATATAAATCTTATTAAAAATAAGAAAGCAATGTTATCCGAAAATAGAATAAAAGAAATAACAAATAAAGCCAAGAAAGAATTCAACATAGATTTTGAATTAAAATTCATACCCTACCAAAAATTCAAAGAAATAGCAAAAAAATCCCCCCTAATCACGCAAGTGCTGGCAGAAGGATTTACTTTCTCAGAACTAAAAATACCCGCCTTGATATATCACGAAGAAAAAGAACACGTTTACATGTGCAAAAGCATAATCAAATCAATACTTTCAAAAAAATCCGTAAAGCAGCAAGAGGACTTTATCAAGGCAGTGATATACCACGAAGTTTTTCATATAATGGAAAAAACAAAAATAGGTAAAATATCCTTCATGAAGTGTTTAAAACAAGAAGAGAGAATCTGCAGGAATTTCAAAAAAAGATTTCCAGAATTATACTCTACAAGTAAAAAAATACACGAAGAAGCCTCTAGCCGAAGTATGTAGGTTTTTTAGTATCTGCCGTTGCCTGGCTCTGCTGCGCCTTCTGCAATATCTCCTTTATTTTTATTTCAACCTTTTCAGCTTGATTGATAAGCGGCTTAAAATCCACTTTTAAACCCAAATACCTGTCCAGAATTTCTATAATTTTTGCTGCGGCTCTTGAATCAGGCAATTCGCTGTGCGCCTCTGCAAAAATAAAACTCTTAGGTATATCCTTTTTTAGCAGAAGAGCCCCGCTTACGCCGGTAACGATGCCTTCCTTTAATGGGGAAGCGAGTTGAGCCAATTTTTTATTATTAGAAACACAAAATGCCTTTATTTCCTCACTTTCTTCGATCTCTACTCCAGGGCGCCCAGTACCAACCCCCTCAATACTGATTAATTCTTTAGCCTTCACCATCTTAAAAAGGGCAGAAATTCTGTCAGCAAGTTTCCATTCCAGCCCAGAAATATTTGCTAACGCATGTAATATCATTATGTTATTTTTTTCATCATAGAATATGCCTAAAGGTTGCACTGGCTGTCCGCCGTGAACTGCAATCATGGGCTGTACGTCTTCAACCTGTATGAATCCTATTGGTTTAGCATTAAGATGTTTGATAAGAAATTCTGTAGTTATCGTGCCAACCAACCCAAAGCCTGGAAAACCCTCAATAATAGTTGCCCCCCTCTTTGGTTTTCTTTCCAGTTTTATTTCAAGCATAGTTTATCTAAAACCAAAAAGAGTTTAAATAGTTTTCCATAATGTTTTTAAATTCAGACATAAACTAGCCAACGATGGGCCCATAGCTCAGCCTGGTTAGAGCATCTGGCAATTTTTGGAAAAAGGTATATTCAAGAAGGTATATTCAAGGGTTGGATGAAACTCTTAGCTGATCAGAGAGTTATCAGAGGGTCGCGGGTTCGAATCCCGTTGGGCCCGCTCATATTATAATAAACCTAAACAAATAAGACCTGGCAACGATGCAATCTATAGAAGAATGGACACAAGAACTTAAAACCTCCGACAAACTAATAATTGTTGAAGGCAAGAAAGATAAAAAAGCATTGGAAGAATTAGGAATAACAAACCTAATCACGATTTCAAAACCCCTATATGAAGTTGTAGAACAGATATCAGACAAAACTAAAGAAATTATAATCTTAACGGATATGGATCCTGAAGGCAGGAAGTTATACTCAAAATTAAAAACACAGCTTCAGAAGAGGAAGATAAAAATAGACACCAAATTTCGCGAATTTCTAATAAGAGAAACAAAACTGACGAATATAGAAGGATTACCGCACTACTTGCTCAAAATAAAGTGAAATGCATCAAATATAGGAAATCCAGTATGAACCGAATAAAATTTAGCCCCGACTTCATCACACGCCTTCTCTATCTTTTCATTATGGACCGCCAACAAATCCAAATACCTTCTTCTGACAAACGGACTGATTGATGTTTTTAACATCCCCCCTGTTTCAAGATCCTTTAACCTAAAATCCCCGTCAAAATCCATTTTTTTCTCGCTTGTATCCAGCACCTGTATTAATTTAATTTCATGATTCCTGAATCTGTAAAGAACGTTCTTTATTTCGTCAAGATCATAAAGAAAATCTGATATTATTACTACAAGAGATTTAGAATTTATGAATTTTCTATACTTTCTTAAGGATTCATCTAACCTTGAAATGCCTGCTGGTTTTTTCTTGTTTAGATAATTAAATATTGCTGCAAGCTGACGCATGCCCCTTCTTGCCCTGAAGGGTTCAAGTTCATTTGAAAATGTGCTTAACACAAAACTTTCATTGTTTTTCATAGCCACGTAAGCAAAGCCTAATCCAAGCATAGAAGCATACTCATATTTTTTTGTATTGGTTCCAAAATTCATGCTTCCAGAGTAATCAAGAACTATATGCACTGTTAAATTTTTATCTTCATCATAATTTTTAATGAACAACTCATCAGTTCTTCCAAACAGTTTCCAGTCGATCCTTTTTATGTCGTCCCCTGGAGCATACATTCTGTGGTCCCTGAATATTAACCCGCCTCCTCCATAAACAGATTCCCTTTCTCCCACATAATTAGAAGTTACTTTTTTATTTATTATCAAATTCATCCTATCCAGATGCTTTAAAAAATCCAATGAAATTGCCATATGGAATTAAAATCAATAAGACTTAATAAGGTTTTTGTATCTTTAACTTTGGTATTTTTTCAAAATCCTTTATATTCCTCGTTATAAGGGTAGAATCCGTAGCAATAGCTGATGCAGCAATAATAGAATCTGGAATCATTAAACCATACTTTCTCCTAAAATCTCCAGCAATCCTAACAATAGGGTTCCCTGCCGGGAGTTTTTTAAATCTGGACAGAACATGGAAAACGCGTTCCTTCTCAGCAAGTTCATTACATATCTGTCCAGCGAGAAGTTCGGTTTCGCTTATAGCAGAGAAAATTATCATTAATAAACTTATCAGCCAATCCAATACCCCTAAAGAAATCTATAAAAATATCAGTATCTACAAGTTTCATATTCCTAACCTTTTTGCCCTTACTTCCCAGTCTTTTCTCAACCCTTTAACATAATCTACGCTGCTCCCTTTAATCTTATTTTTCCACGCACCAGCAGCTTTCTTTATAACCTCATTTTTTTCCATTTTTAAGAAATGTATCTTTTCATCCTCTATCGCAAATAATATAGTATCCCCTATTTCAATTCCTTCTATCTTCCTAATGTCCTTAGGAATTGTCACCTGATAATTCCTATTAACTTTAGCTATACCCATAATAGTAAAAATAACTATAAATATTTAAATCGTTCTATTAATAACTAATAACTATAAAGTAGTAACTAACCGAAAGGTTTATATACTAGTTACATCTACTAAAAAGTAACAAAATATACATAGAAGATAATTATAAAATGCAAAGAAATTACACAATAACCAAAAAAATCGCAAAACATGGAGAACAAAGAGTTATAGTTATACCCAGTTTTTTAAAAGACGAACTAAAACCAAAGACAGTAGTAGAAGTAAGAATTAATGTCATCAAGGAGGCTGAAGATGAAAGATAAAATCAAAAGATTATTTGAGGGAGGAACATACCTAAATTCAAGAGAAATAAATCTTGGCGGCGTCCCTTACGGTATGAGAGACGTCCTCATGGCAGCGCCCCTAATCGCAGGATTAAACGTTTATCTTGTAGGCGGGACTGGAGAAGGTAAAACCCAATTAGCCACAGATTTGGCAGGATTCTTTGGGGATAGTTCTTGTTTGGCTGAAGGAAGACCTGATTTTGAGCTTTCAGAATTATTAAAACAATTAAATCTTGGCAAATTAAGGGATGCAGTTTCAGATAGAGACCTTGTTGAATTAACAGAGAACACTAAAAAAATGTTATACTACGTTGATGAGCTTAATAGGTGTCCGCCAATTGTTATGAATTACTTCTTTAATTTATTTGACGGTAAGTTAATGCACCAAGGCAGGGTATTAAGGTTAGGAAAAGACGGATATTCTGTTGGTTATGCCTCTGGAAATATTGGAAACGGAGCATATGTTGGCATATCCGATGTAGACAGGGCATTAAAAGACAGAATGCACCTTATAGTTAAGCTGGATGATCCGCAATTCTGCACCACTGAAGATGATGACGGTTCAATATTTGAAAACAAGAAAGATCCTAGAGCAACCACACCAGATACTGGCAGGGATTGTTCAGAAGACATACTGGACTTACACAAAGCCTTTAGAGAAAGACAAGTACCGGCAATACTCCCAGTACTAGGAATTTATCTACATAAAGGGCTTGATTATCTGGAAAGCACAAGAAGACATAGTAAGAGGGCAGTTGCTGATGTTTGGCCTGATATTAATGGAGTAAAACAGGATACTGATGAGTCAAAGATAATGCCGCTTTCGAAGAGGGCGGTCATATCCAGCATGGCTTTAAGCCAGGCATTTGAAATGATCGCAGAATCAAGAGGGGCTGAAGTTAAAGATAGCGCCCAAATGTTTTTAGACACTTTAAAACTAACAGTTCCTTACTCTGGAGTTTTAGCTCCAACTTTTGTGCATCAGGAATATGATGGCGATGCTTATGCTGCTTTTGACGCAGTTATGGAAAGAATAAGAAGGGACATCACCTCAAAGAGAGGTGATCTGGAATTGGCGATTGCTCTCGCTGATGAGGGCAAACCAAATGAAAAACTGCTTAATAAGATCAGTCAAGCAGGAAGAGACGGAAAATGGCTAAGTGTCAGAAGATATTTAGAAGGGTTAGCTAAACGCCAAAGATATGTTATGAATTTAGGTAATTTAGTTAATCTTAATTAAGTTAAAAAATAAGTACGAACAAACATGACAAACAGAATAATCTCAGGAAACAGAACAACGGAAGATGTACTTAGAGAGCAAGCTCATAGATTAGCAGAACTTGAACGGGAATCAA
>JACOZS010000026.1 GCA_016181215.1 Candidatus Woesearchaeota archaeon | reverse complement strand
AATTGCTTCTCTGACAGCAGGAACTACCTGTGCCGGTCCTCTATGGATCGCATCCTCATGTAATTTACAATCCATTATTCTGACTAATATCTTGACCCCAGGCTCTCTTGCTAAAGGCCCTTCTTTCATCACTTGTTCAAACGCCTCATTAATTAATTCCTGTACCTCCCCAATATGAACAATACCTCTGGTATCATCTATTAACATGTTCCCGTTTAATACATATCTTACCTTCTTGGCTTCTTTAGCAGGTATACCTAATCGTTCCATAGCATCATACAATGCCTGTACTCCTTTTTTCACTTTTCCTTCATGAATATCTCCAGATTTTATGGATTCATATATATTTTCAGGTAATGGTTCAACAATCATGTAAAACTTGTTATGTTTATTAGGAGATTTCCCTTCTACCTCTACAGATTTTCTAGTGACAGCCTCCCTGTAAACAACAATCGGCGGGCTTGTTTTTACTTCTAATCCTTTATCAGTTTTGATTCTTCCTTCTAATATCTCAAGATGCAATTCCCCCATACCGGAAATTAAATTCTCCCCGGTTTCTTCATTGATTTCAACCTTTATAGTTGGATCTTCTTTTCCAACCTGCTTTAACACCTCAACTAATCTTGCTAAATCGCTTGCTTTAGCTGCTTCAATACTCTTTGTTACAACAGGTTCAAATATATGTTTTAAAGCCTCAAAAGGTTCTAAATCTTGTTTTGTACTTACAGTTTCTCCTGCAAATACACCTTTCAGTCCAACAAGTCCTATTATATTTCCGGCGACAGCACCATCAACTTGTAACCTGTCTTTTCCTTTGTAGATATTAACCTGCTGAACCCTTACTGTTCTCTTGGCACCAATCATATGAATTTCCTGGCCTTGTTTTACAGTTCCAGAGAATAATCTTCCGGCAGCTACTTCTCCAGCATGAGGATCTATAACGATCTTTGTGCATACAAAAGAAACAGGTCCAGTTGGATCTGTGTTAATAAGAGATATTCCTTCAGGGCTTTCTATATCCCCTTTCCATATATGGGGGATTCTGTATTTTTGTGCTGTTACCGGATTAGGCAGGTGCTTAACTACCATGTCTAGAACTACTGAAGATAGAGGGCACAATTTTGGCAGTTCCTTGTATCTTTCGCCTTCAGTGTAATATGTTATAATGTCCTTGAAAGAAATATTCTTCCTCTTCATGTAAGGAAATGAAACCGCCCATCTGTGAAACGCGCTTCCGAAACAAACGCTTCCGTCCTGTACGCTTACATCCCATTTATCCTTGAACTCATTTGGTGCTATCTGTTTAATGAATTCGTTAACAGAACTAATAATCTCTACAAAACGCTCCTGCATCTTTTCCGGAGTTAACTTAACCTCTCTTATTAATCTGTCCACTTTGTTAATGAATAATGTAGGCTTTACTCTTTCTCTTAATGCCTGTCTTAACACAGTCTCTGTTTGGGGCATTATTCCTTCAACAGCATCGCATAACACAATGCATCCGTCTACTGCCCTCATTGCTCTTGTAACCTCCCCGCTGAAATCTACATGTCCCGGAGTGTCAATCAGGTTGATCAAATGATTATCGCCTTCTACATTGTGCAGCATGTTCACGTTTGCTGCATCTATTGTAATTCCTCTCAATTGTTCGTCCCAATGGAAATCCAAAGATAACAGTTTACCGGCTAATTCCTGAGAAATCATGCCTGCACCAGCTAAGAGGTTATCGCTAAATGTAGTATTGTGGATTATCAGTCCTTCTGCTACGAAATTATGGTTATCCGGTATTGTGAAATCATAAACATAACCTTCTTTATTCTCTACTTCTTTTATTTCTACAATTTTGGTTAAGAAGATATTTCTTTGTACTAATTCTGATAGCAATCCTTGGGTTACTGTTTGTTCTAATTTATTTATGGATAATCCCCTTTTCCCAGATTCCATATTAGGAAGTTCATAAGGTAGATAGTCTGTTTTAACACTCAATTCACTTCTTATCACACTTTTTTCTAAATTGCGCTTTTTGTAATCTAATTTGAATCCTATTTTTTCTTTAAAATTAGTTAATGAATAACTACCCCCAATGTATAAGTGCCATATTGGGAATAATTTATTGTTAAACTTAGAGTCCCTTTTGTAAATTTTTGATAAACAACCAAATTTCAGTAAAGCTAATTGAAGATCTTTGATCATTCTCTCACTAGCAGATGTGATGCTTACTCCATTATGTTTCTCTCTACCATCAGAATAACTATCGGTATCAAAATATCCTTTTAAGAACTCAGAAAATATATCTAATGGTAACTTTTGTATTAATTCAGGTATTTTTAGATTATGTGCTTTTCTTTTTGTCGGGTATTCAAATAAGGATATTAAAATTTTCTTAAAAGTTAAACCAGTTTTTAGATCTATTCTGGGGCATTTATTCCCATATAATCTTACCTTTGGATCCACCTCAAAAACAGAGTTACATATTCTTTTAATTTCTCTCTGTATCTGTTCGTTCACGCTACTTACCCAAAAATTGACATCTCCATCCCCCCACATAAGTCCAAGCAAGTAAAAGAAATCTTTCCATTGATTGTAGGTTTTTGGTAATTTTACATATACGTAGTTTTTAAACTCTTTTTTAAAACTAGACCTATAACCTAGATGTTCTATACTATTGTATAAATCAAAATCACTTATATTAAATAATTTAGCTAAATTAATGAGATCTACTAATCTATACCGTTTACTCCATACGCAATGGTAGAAAGATAGGAACTTTAAAGGGGATTTTAATTTTTTCCATATTTTTTTTCTATCTTCTTTTATTATCCTTCTATGTAAATAATCTCCAAGGGGTATATTGACTTTGGCTATAAAACCACCATCCTTAGCAAGCTCTTTTAAAAAAATTGATTCTAACTTGTCTATAGTGATAGGATCATATTCTAAGATTCTTGGAGAGATTATATAGTTTCCTTCTTTTAGTTCTAATCCTCTTTTCTCAACAACTTGATAATCTTCATTTGAAACTAAAAATTTATGTTCAGGCGTAACTGTTATTTCCTTCCCATCTGCGCAAACAACTTTTAATAAACTTTCATCTGTTTTAATTTTCCACATCAAATCTATCTTCTTCTTTTCTAATTTATTATCATTTTTGTTGAATGATAGAGTTTCTACATTAAGATCTTTAACATCAATGATTTTCTCTACAAAATCTTTTACAATCTTACCCCCATTCTCATATCTATCGAAAAGTTCCCTTGCTGTAACAAAATTGCCACCATGTAAAAAGACCTTAGTATCGCCAGAAACACATTTCCCATGATCAATATGGGCACAAATAGCGATATTTCTTATTTTTTCAGGCTGATTCATCAAAGTCCTGATCTTCTCAATCATTTCTGCATCTGTTGCCATAATTAATCCTCTTATTCAACAAAAGAAACCCCAAAAGTATATTTATAAACATTTCCTTATCTAGAAGCATCAGCCTGTCTTTCTAATTCAAGTTTCTTGGCTATGGCGTTGCTCTGGTTGCTAAATTGATAAGCCTTTATTATCTCATCAGATAACGCTTCTTCAATCTTGGTTTTTTTCCCAAAAGATTTCCAGTAAGATCCCTGAACCATGAATCTTAAAGCCAAATC